>NZ_JBHRWI010000058.1:0-24418 GCF_042647905.1 Amycolatopsis halotolerans | reverse complement strand
TCCCCACATACAAGTCGGAATCTGATTCCCTCAAGGAGTCCTTCACGGACCACAACCCAACGCCAGGGACCTAACCTGCGCAGCCCACGCCCGTCGACCGTCCGCAAAGGACGCCAGTACCGCCGGAATGCCCGTTTTATGACCAGTGACCGTTTGCTGAAGTCCGTGAGGGGAACCCTGAGGGACTCTGAGTCCCCCAGGGTTCCCCTCACGGACGCCCGGCCCCGTTCCCGGCACCCGCTCGCCGGCTAGCCGCCCGGCCGACGCGGACGTCCCCGCAGTTCCGTCGCGAGCACCGCCGCCTGCGTGCGCCGCTCCATGCCGAGCTTCGTCAACAGCCGCGACACGTAGTTTTTCACCGTTTTCTCCGCCAGGAACATCCGTTCGGAGATCTGCCGGTTCGTCAACCCCTCCCCGATCAGCCCCAGCAGCGTGCGTTCCTGTTCGGACAGCTGGGACAACGGCCCCCGCTGTTGTTCCGCGCTGTCGCGCAGTTTCGCCATCAGCGCGGCGGCCGCGTGCGCGTCCAGCAGCGACTTTCCCGCGCCGACGTCCCGGACCGCCGAGATCAGGTCCAGGCCCTTGATGTCCTTGATCACGTACCCGGCCGCTCCGGCCAGCACCGCGTCGAGCATCGCCTGTTCGTCGGTGTAAGAGGTCAGCATCAGGCATTTCAGGTCCGGCGACCACGACCGCAGTTCGCGGGCCAGCTCGATGCCGTTGCCGTCGGGCAGCCGCACGTCGAGCACCGCGACGTCCGGCCGCAGCGCCGGAATCCGCGCCAGCGCCTGCGAAACGTCGCCCGCCTGGCCGACCACGGCGATCTCCGGGTCCTCCTCCAGCAGGTCGGCGACCCCGCGCCGGACCACCTCGTGATCGTCCACCAGGAATACCCGCAGCATCGGTCCTTCTCCCACCTAGGGCTGGTTCGTGCGTCGAGAGTGTCGAGGGTACGGCGGCCGGCCGCGCCCCGGCGGCGCCGGAAGTCCTCATTCCCCCGGCGGCGACTGGGTTTTCACCGGCACGGACCAGCTCAGCCGGGAACCGCCCGCCACGGTCAGCGTCCCGCCGCGGCGGGACGCCTGCTCCGCCAGCGCGGCCAGCCCGGGCGCGGCGGACACGGCGAGGTCGCCCGAGCCCTCGTACCGGACGGTCACCGTCGTCCGCGCCTCTTCCGCCTGGATTTCGACCTCCACCGCGTCGGCCGAGGTGTGCCGGGCGACCAGCCGCAGCGCGTCGGCGAGCAGCGGCACCACGACGTCCGAGGGCACCGGGTCGAGTTTCCCGGTCAGCTGCGTGGACACCGCCAGCCCGAGTTCCTCGCGTGCCTGCGCGAGCACCCGCAGCACCTGGTCGCGGATCGGCTCCGGGCCGGGCGCCACGACGTCGTCGAGCCGGAAAACGGTCTGCTGCACGTGATTGATCACGTCGTCCAGGTCGGCGATCGTCTCGCGCAGCCGGGTCGCGACCACCGCCGACTTGGCGAGCCCGGCCGTGGTCTGCAGCGACAATCCGGTGGAGTAGAGCCGGTTCAGGATCTCGCTGTGCAGCCGCGCCGCGATCCGGTCCCGTTCGTCGTGCAGCGCGGCGTCCTCGCGTTCGGCCCGCGCCCGCGCCAGTTCGAGCGCCACCGCCGCCTGGTCGGCGAACCAGGCCGCGATCTCCAGGTCGTCGGCGGTGAACGCCGGGCGCCCGGCCAGCCGGGAGACGGTCAGCACCCCGGCCACCGTCCCGTTCCCGGCGAGCGGCACCAATATCACCGAGTCGAGGTTCAGGCTCAGCACGGACGGCACGGACAGCCGCGACAGCTCGTCCGGCCACGAACCGATCCTCGGCTCGCCGCTGGCGAACACCGTGCCGGCCACCGTGGACTCGGTGAGCAGTTCCCGGCCCGCCAGCTGCTCCGCGCCCGCCCCGACCGCGCGTTCGACGAAGAGGTAGCCCTCCCGCTCCGCCCTGCGGGTGACCGAAACCAGATCCGCGGACGCGAGCGCCCGCGCGTAGTCCACGACGCGGCCCAGCGGATCGCCGAGGTCCGCCGACAGCAGTTCCCGGGTGACCGCCGCGGACGCGCGCAGCCACTCCTGCTGGTTCCGCGCGGTCTCGTACAGCCGCGCGTTCTCGATCGCGCTGCCCGCCGCCGCGGCGAGCGCGAGCGCCAGCTGCTCGTCTTCCTCCCGGAACCGGCCCCGCTCCGCGTCGGCGAGGTACAGGCCGCCGAACACCTCGCCGCGCACCCGCACCGGAACGCCGAGGAAGCTCGTCATCGGCGGATGTCCCTCGGGAAGCCCGTCCGAACGGGGATCGTCCGGCAGCCGGGCGAGCCGGATCGGCCGCGGATCGTCGACGACCGCGCCGAGCAGTCCTTTGCCCTCGGGCAGCCTGCCGATCCGCGCGGCAGCCTCGGCGTCCATCCCGGTGTGCACGAACTCGACGAACCGCCCGTCCGGCCCGATCACGCCCAGCGCCGCGTACCGCGCCCCGACCAGTTCGCACGCGGACTCCACGAGCCGGCGCAGCAGCGCGGGCAGCGCGAGGCTGCCGGTGATGGACTGGGTCGCGCGCAGCAGCCCGCGCAGCCTGCCCTGTGTGCTGATGACCTCCTGCGCGCGCTCCACCAGCTCGCCGAGGAGCTGGTCCAGTTCCATCCTCGGCTGATCGGGGAACGTCAACCTCGCTTCTTCGGGTGTGTCCCGCTGGTTCACCCCGGCTCCTGCCCGTCCGGCGCCGCCGTCCCGTCCGCGCGGCGCCACTGGGAATTCAGTCTTCCGGCTCGCGCGAGGGGCCGTCAAGCGCGCGAAAAGGGACCGGCGGCGATTTCCGGCGCTGCACGGGAAAACAGGCGTGCCGGGTTCTCTCTTCGCGGGGTAAATCGTGCGGGAAAAGCGTCGTGAACGTGCCGGGCCGGGCCTTCGCGATCGCCGTGCCCGCCCGGCGGCAGCGGCGCGTCCGGCGCTGCGCCACAAGGTCGAACGGCGTGGTCGGCCCGCACTGGCGGGCGGGCGCGAACAGCGGCGGAATGGTTCCTCCGGCGGAAATCCTGATCATCGAAGCGCCCGGCGCGGAATTCCCCGGTTGCTCCGTCCGGGCATTTTTCGGATTTCCGCGGCTGTTGTCCTTTCGCCAGGCGTCCGGCGGTCAGCGCCGCGCCTCCGGCCGCACCACGAGGACCGGGCACGAGGCGTGGTGGATCAGCGCCTGGGCGGTCGACCCGAGCTGCATCCCGGCGAACCCGCCCCGGCCGCGGCTGCCGACGACCATCAGCTGGGCCCGCTCCGACTCGTCGAGCAGCACCTGCCGCGGCCGGTCGCGGACCAGCTTCCGGTGCACCTCGACGTCGGGGTATTTCTCCTGCCAGCCGTCGAGCCGGTGCGCGAGCAGCCGCTCCTCGACCGGCTGGCGGCGGGTTTCCCGTTCCGGCACCGGACGCGCGGTGCGCTCGATCGCGTCGCACACGACGTCGGCCCAGGCGTGCACCGCGACCAGCGGGACGCGCCGGAAACTGGCCTCCTCGAACGCCGCCGCGATCGCCGCCTCGCTGTTGGGGCTGGTGTCGACGCCGACCGCGATCGGCCCGTCGGGCGGGACCGGGCCGTCGCCGCGGCGGCCGCGGACCACCGCCACCGGGCAGCCCGCGTTGCTCACGACCGCCGCGGTCGCCGCACCGGCGAGCATGCCGGTGAACCCGTCGGTCCCCGTGCGGCCGAGCACGACCATCCGGGCGTCCCGGGACCGGTCGATCAGCAGCGCGGGCGCGGAATCGGTGTAGACCTCGTTGCGGACGCGGAGCGCGTCGGCCGCCAGGTCCTCCCCGACGGGCGCGAGGAGCCCGCCGTCGGACGGCGCGTCCTCGAAAAGCGGGCCGGGCCCGGCGAATCCGGCGGGCACCGCGGTCTGCAGGCAGTGCACGAGCTCCAGTTCGAGGTCGCGGCCCGCGGCGAGCCGGGCGGCCCACCGGACCGCTTCGGCCGCGCCGTCCCATCCGCCGATCCCGACGAGGACCGTGCGGTTCCGGCCGGTCATCTGCCCGTCCCGTCGCTCGCCGGGCCCGCGCCCACCACGCCGGGCACCGCGAGCGCCAGCAGCGTCGCGACGTCGCGGTCGGTTTCGTCGTCGTACCGATCGGTGATGCGCACGATCCCTTCGTGCACCTCGACTTTCCAGCGGCCGGTCCCGCCGTAGACCTCGAGCCGGTGCCGCACGTCCGCCGCGATCGCGGTGTCGGCGCGGGCGAGCACGCGGACCACGTCGCCGCGCGTCACGATCCCGACGACCCGGGAGGACTCTACGATCGGCATCGCCTGGCTCTGCGCGTCCACCAGCTCCCGGCAGACGTCGGCGAGGTCGGCCCCCGGCGGCATCCCGGCGGCGGGCGAGGTCATCACCGCGCCGACGGTCGTCTCGATCGCGCCGGGGTGGTATGGACGGCGCCGCCTCGCCGTCGGCTGTCCCTGGGCCCGGCCGCGGCCGAGGTCGGCTTCGGTGACGATGCCGACGAGCCGTCCGTCGTCGTCCACGACCGGCAAGGCGGGGAAGCCGCGTTCGGCCAGAATCCCGGCGGCCTCGTCGGCGGAGGTCCACGGACGCACCGTCTCCGCAGGCGAGGACATCAGATCGCGTGCGCGCATCAGACCCGTCCTTTCCCTGGTACTGGCTCGAAAGTAGGCGACGGAGCGGACCGGGCACGCCGGTCCGGAGTCACCGGCGCGAGGGACCAACGTCCTCAGTGCCGCGCCGGGGACGGTTCCCGGCGCGGCGGGGACGCGGGGCCGCTCCGCCGTTCGGCGCAGGGGCGTTCCGCTCGGCCTCGGTGAGCACGACCGCGTCCGGGCCCGGGTAGATCGTCGAGACGTAGCCGCCGAGGAACCACGCGACGGTGAACGGCGGGCCGCCGTCCGGGGTCCCGACCGCGACGATGCGGCCGTGCTGGTCCGGGAATTCCGCCCGGACGCTCTTCACCACCAGCCAGTCGCCGGGCTGTGCGCGCATCGCTTCCTCCTCGGTCCGGGCGGATCACCGCGACGGGGAAAGTTCCACCGCGACAACGCCTTCCGCGGTCAGGGCGAGAGCTTTGACGAGCCGCCGCTCGGCTTCGTCGGAGAACGTGCCGCGGATCGTGACAGCCCCGCCCGCGACCGAGACCTCCCAGTGGTTCCGGTGCCCGGCGTAGTCGCTCAGCAGCGTGCGCAGCCGCGACGCGATGGCGTCGTCCCGGCGGACGAGCGGGGCGAGCAGGTCCCGGCGGCTCACGATCCCGGCCAGCTCGCCGCGGTCGGTCACCGGGACGCTGCGGATCCGGTCGGCCAGCATGCGGACGGCGATGGCCGCGAGGTCGGCTTCGAGGTCTATCGGGTCGACCGGGGCGGTCATGACGGTGCGCACGCGCAGTCCCGGATCGCCCGTCCGGATGCCGGCCAACGCGTCTGTTTCGGTGAAAAGGCCGAGTACCCGGTTGTCGTGGTCGACTACCGGCAGCGCCGCGAAGGCGTGTTCGGCCAGCAGCGCGACGGCGTCCCCGACCGGGAAACCCGGGCCGACGCTGACCACCGGCCGGGTCATGATGTCCTGTGCTCGCAAGGCTTTCCCTCGTTCTCTCATCGGAGCGCCCCTCGGACGACGGCGACCGGGCACGCCGCGTGCGCGAGCAGCCGGTTCCCGGTGGACCCGAGCAGCCCGCCGGCGACCGGACCCCGGCCGCGGCTGCCGATCACGAGCAACTGCGCGCCCTCCACGGCCAGCAGCGCCCGCCCTGGCGAACGCTCCCGCACCGCCCGGATCCGCACCGGGACTTCCGGGTATTTGTCCGCCCACGCGGCGGTGCACTCCCGCAGCGCGCGGTCCTCCGCCGCGGCCCGGCCGGGCCCCTCGGACCGCCAGGCGTGCACCGCGATGAGCGGCACCTGCCTGTTCGCGGCGGCCTCGAAAGCGAATTCCCCGACGCGTTCGTCGGTGTCCACCCCGACCACGACCGCCCCGCCCCGCACCGCGCGCCCGCGCACGACGACCACCGGGCAATGCGTGCTCGCCGCCGCCCGCAACGCGACCGAGCCGATCGCCGCCCCGCGCAGCCCGCCGAGCCCGTGCGAACCGAGCACCACCAGCGACACCGACCGCGACCTCTCGACGAGCAAATCGACCGCCAGCCCGGCCCGGACGAGCGGCTGGGTCGCCACTCCCGGCGCCGACTCCTGCGCGACCTGCGCGGCGCGGCTCAGCCAGCGGTGCGCGCGGGCGAACCGTTCGCGCGCTTCCTGGTCCGCCGCCGCGGTTCCCGCTTGGAACAGCTGCAGCAGGCAGTCGCGGCGCAGCGCTTCGGCGGCTGCCCAGCGGACCGCCGCGAGCGAGGCCTCCGACTCGTCGACCCCGACCAGCACCGCGCTGCCGGGCTTCTTCCGGGACACCGCCGCCTCCCCTTCCCGCCGCCGGTTCCGGCAACCGGGTCCACGGTGGCCTATCCGGGAGCGGTCCAGCAGGGGCCGAAGTCCCTTCCCCCAGGGACGAAAGCGCATCTCCGGCGAAGCGGTCGGGCGGGTGCTCTTCGGTCCGGGTCCCGAGCGGGGGCCGGACCGTTCCCCGTGCCGCGGCGGACGGACGCGGTCGCCGCCCGGAACGGGAAACGGCCACCGTCCGCAAAGGACAGTGGCCGCTCTTCCCGTCGGGCGACGGGGAACGGGGGTCACCCGGGCACCGCGCCCGCGGCCGGTTCGTCGGCCAGGACGATCCGGGCGTCCACTCCCACCCGCAAATGCTCTTTCACCGCCACCACGCCGTCCACGCGGCCGACGAGCGCCAGCAGCACCGGGATCACCGGCACGACGCTGCGGCGCTCGACCGTGCCGGTGAGCGACACGACGCCGTCGCGCACCGCGACGTCCAGCGACGCCGGGTCGACGCACAGCTCCCGGTCCAGGACCTCGTCGCGCACCTCGTCCCGGATCTCGTCGTCCGGCCGCAGGAAAACCCGCCCGAGGTCGCCGTGCGAGACGATCCCGGCCAGCCTGGCGCCGACGCCGAGCACGGGCAGGCGGCGCACCCGGCTGGCGTTCATCCGCCGGACCGCGCACACGACGTCGTCGTCCGCGCCGACGGTCACCGGCGGCGTCGACATCACCTCGGCCACCGCACCGGCTCCGCGCCAGGCGAGGCGTCCGAGGCGACGGCCGGGCCGCCGCCTCGCCAAATCGCCGCGCGTGACGACGCCGAGAACCCGGCCGTCCTCGCCGACCACCGGCGCGCCGCCCACGCCCCGCCGCTCCAGCACGGCGACGGCGGCTTCGACCGGCAGGTACGGTTCGACTACGGCGACGTCGGCCGTCATCACAGCGCGGACCTGGCGGGTTCTCCTCATCTCGGGCTCCTCACAGCAGGGGATCGGGACGAGCGTCCGGCAGCGGTCCGCGTTCTTCGGCCGAGCGGGCCGGGACGATGACCACCGGGCAGTACGCCTGCCGCAGGCAGTACTCGGAGACCGAGCCGACCAGCAGGTGCAGCACCCGGCTGTGCCCGTGGCTGCCCAGCACCAGCATCGCCGCGCCCGCGGACGCGCGGACCAGCGCCGGGCCGGGCGCGCCGTCGATCGCGCCGGTCCGCACCTTGGCGAGATCCGCGTCGGGACACGCTCTGGCGACGGTGACGTCCAGCTCGTGCCGGTACCGGGACGCGATCTCCCCGTACGAACGCGCGACCGCCGACTCCAGGTCCGCGAGCGGGTCGAAGGTCCAGGCGCGCAGCACCGCGACCGTCCGGCCGCTCGCCGCCGCCTCGGACAGCGCCCACCGCACCGCCGCGGCGCTGCCCGCCGAGCCGTCCGCGCCGACGACGATCTCGCGTTCGTTCGCGGCGGTCATGGTCCGCTCCTCGCCTCCGCCCGGTTTCGGCACGCCTCAGTCACCCGCGCTCCGTCTGTCCACACTGGACAGACGGGTCGCCCTACTCGACCTCGATCTTGATCTGCTTCTCGTGCGGCTGCCCAGCCAGCGGCATGGAGATCTCGAGGACTCCGTCGGTGTAGCGCGCGGCCACCTCCGCCGTCACCGCCCCGGCGGGCAAGTGGACCGTGCGGCTGAACTTGCCGTAGGCGAATTCGCTGCGGCCGTCGAGGTGCTTGCGCTCCTCGCGGTCCGCCTCGACGGTCAGCATGCCGTCGTGCGTCGTCACGGAAATGTGCTTCTCCGGGTCGAATCCCGGCAGTTCGGCGCGGACGGTGTAAGTCCCGCCGTCGGTGTACTCCTCGATCCGCACCGGGTTGTGGTCGGCGAACGGCCACGGCCGGTCGAGCCAGGCGGCGATGTTCGGCAGCGCCATCCGGGAACCGGGCAACAGTGACGTCATTGCGCACTCCTCTCTCGGGAACGGTGTCGCCTCTTCAGGAAACCGCTTCCGGCCGCCGCCGCGACGCTGCCGGACTGCCCGAAGCCGGAGGCCGAAAGTCACCGACCGGGCGGGCCGCGCCCCTGGCGCCCGGGTCGACCGTCCACAGCGGACTCGGCTCAGCGGGCCACCGCGACCGGGCACGCCGCGTGCGCCAGCAGCCAGTACCCGGTCGAACCGAGCAGCCCGACCGCCACCGGGCCGCGCGCCCTGGCCCCCGCGACGATCAGTTGCGCACCGGCGGAAATCCCGGACAGCGCCCGCGCCGCCGAACGCACCCGCACCACATGCACGCGCACCGGCACGACCGGATGCTTGCGCGACCACGCGGCCACCTGCTCCCGCAACCCGGCTTCCCGGCCCGGGCGGCCGTCGTGCCACGCGTGCACCGCCTCGAGCCCGGTCCCGCGCGAAACGGCGGCGTCGAAGGCGAAAGCGAGCGCGCGCTCGCCGCCGTCGGAATCGTCGAGGCCGACCACCACCGGCCCGTCCACCGCCGCGCTGCCCCGGATCACCACCACCGGACAGCGCGCGGACGCGGCCGCCCGCAGCGCCACCGACCCGATCGCGCCGCCGCGCGCCCCGCCGAGCCCGTGCGCGCCCAGCACGAGCAGCCCGGCTTCGTCGGACAGCGCGGCCAGCAGTTCGGCCGCGGTCCCGAGCCGGACGCACATCCGCACCGGGACCGCGGGCGCGGCCTGGCGGGCGGTTTCCGCCGCCTGGCGCAGCAACCGGCGCGCGGGCTCCATCAGGAGTTCGGCGTCGCCGGGCGGTTTCCCGTGCGGCAGGAGGTCCGGGTCGTCGCACAGTTCGGCGTGGAACACCACGAGCCCGGTCCCGCGCCGCCCGGCCTCGACCGCCGCCCAGCGGACCGCCGCGAGCGCGGTCGCGGACCCGTCGACCCCGACGACCACCGGCCGGCTCACCGCCATTGCTCCCGGTTCCCCTTGCCCGCACCCTGTTTTCCGGCTCGCAGGCAGAGCACGGCGCCGTGCTTGCCGCGTTCAGCGAGCCCGCGGCGGGCAGCCCCCGATGAAGGGGCCTTCCGCTCCTCGTCCATCACATGCCTCCTCCGGCCGGTCACCGACAATCCAGCGGCCGACGCTAGGCCGCCGCGCCCCGGCCCCACTGCGGGAGGACGTCCGCGACGCGGGAGTCTTTGGTCCCAAGGCAAAAGGCGCTGCGGCCCTTCGCGCGGGTTCGGCGAGCAGGTCGTGGCTCCGCCCGCTGGCACGTCCTGCGCCGATCAGGGGAAGACGGGCGGAAAACCCCTCCGGCACAACGGGATCGCGGCCGCTTTCCCGCCGTCCGGCAGACCCGCCGACGCCTCGCGGGACGGCAGGACTTGCGCCGATCAGCCGAGAACGAACCGAAACCCCGTGCGGTGCCGCAAGCTCCCCTCTCCTTCGCCACCGCCGGCTACCGCACGACGACGCGACCAGAACCCGTCAGCGGCGTCTCGCCGAAAGCCCGCGTGGCACAGCAAAACCGCGCCACCGGCACCGACCGCTCGGCGCACGCCCGAAAAATTGCGCCGTCTCCCCCAGGACATTCCGCCTTCCGGACGCCTCCGGCGCCGCGGCTATCCCACCGGACGGCCGGATCTCGCGCTCCGCCAATCGGCCGCCACGGTTTCGCGGAGGATGCGCTGCGCCGTCGTCCGGGTCGCCTGCAGCGACGAATGCGCTTCCCGGGAATTGAACACCCGGCGCGGGGCCGCCACGCTCAGCGCGGCCACCGCCGTCCCGGTCACGTTGAAGACGGGGACCGCGGCGGCGATCAGCGCGCCGGGGACCCGCGGGTTGAACGACACCTCGCGCCGCCGGATCTCGCGCAGTTCCGCGCTCAGCCACGCCGGGAGGCCGCCGCCGTTCTCGTTCTCGCTCCGGTGGCCCGCGAACACGGCGAACCGCTGGGCGAGACCGGGGTCGAACGCCATCAGCACCCGTCCGGCCGCGCTGCCGGCCAGTTGCGAATCGTTTTCGATGCGCTCGGCCAGCGAACAGTAGCCGCTGCTGTAGATCAGGTGCACGAAATCGACGACATTGCCGCTGGCGACGCCGAGGCCGACCATGTAGCCGGTCCGCCAGTGAATTTCGATCAGGGACGGGAGAATGCCTCTTCGAAGACGTTGCAGTTCCTGCGTGGAACCGGGTCTCGCGAGCCGGCACACCGCTTCCCCGTGCCGGTAATGGTATCCGTCCCGCACGACCATTCCGTATCCCTGCATCTCGGCCAGCAGCCGGTGCACCGTGCTTTTCGGCAGCCGGGTCGACCGCGATATCTCGCTCAGCGTTTCGATCCCGCCCGAATCGCGAATAGCGCTCAGGATCGAAAGCGCGCGCGGAATCGGCCTGCTCGGCACCACGCTCGCACAGGCCCAACGCCCGCTATCGTCGCTCATAGTCACGACCGCAACCTCCACCGATTCCACCAGTCCTCGTGCGCACGCGCCGTCCGGCGGTCACCAGGCCCGCCGGGAGCCGTGCCCCCGCGCGCGGCCGCCGCCCCGGCACCGCTGCGCGACCGCCGTCCTGTGCGGTCCCGACACCCTCCGCCGCTCGCGGGCGGCACCGCGCCTCGCCGCCGCCCGATTCGTTCGCCACCGGCGTCTTTCCCGCCGCAGTCCTGTTCTCGCGCCGGACACTCTGCGCCTTCATGCTTGCCCAGGAGCGCGTCCGGCACAACCGGACGCACCCGTTCACTGAAACAGATCGCCCCAGTGGCGCAACGGGTTGGCCTGCTCGCCTCGCCGGACGACCAGCCCGTCCCCCGAACCGGGCCCGACCGGTCACGCTGCGTCGCGATAATGCATCCGCGCGCCGCTGTGTTCGCGGACTGTGACAATCGCGCATCCCATCGCTTTTCGTCCGGGGAAGAACCCGGCGGAAATCCGGCGGACAATCGACCAGGCCCGAGAATATTCCGGGCACTCCGGCGTTTCCGCCGGAGCGGGCCGGCGGATTCCGGGCGGTGCCGCCGCTTCCGCCCCGGCACCCCGCGATCGGCGGGCGAATCCGTTTCGAAGCCGCTGGCGACCGAGCCGGCCACGACGGCGGGAGTGGTGGCGCCGTTCGTGCCGACAGCGGGAGCACCGGCGGAATCCGTTCCGGCGACCGCCGCGTCTCCGCCGAAAGACGATACCAGCACTCAGTAGACGGCGAGCGACCAAACGGGGACGCAGAGCATTGTTCCAGCGCTCGGGACAGGGCCTTGACTTTCCGGCGGCGAACACAGCGGCACCCGGGCCGACGACCGGCGGAACCGAGCCGGGAATTCGAGCCCGACCTGCGTCATCCAGCGTGATCGCGTTGCCCCGCAACCAGATCCGCTCGCCGAGCCCGAAACCGCTCACGAATGTGCTGCGGGCACACCGTCTTGCCACCCCGGAGAGACGCGGCCAGGCCGGTCACGCGGCTTCTTCGCCCGCGACCACTCGCTCGCAGACCCGCAGGATCGTGCGCCGGTCGACGACGTGCCACGACTGTCCGGCCGAAAGCCGCCGAAGCTCCGCGTCCGGTTCGAAGGCCACGGCCTTGCCCACGCACGGGAAGATCTCCGCGTCCGAGGCGGAATTTCCGATCGCGAGGAAGTTCTCCTCGTCGAACCCGGCCGCTTCGGCGAGGCAGCGCACGAAGGCGAGCTTGCCCCCGGCCGCGCCGGGGGCGGACAGCAGCCGTCCGGTGAACCTGCCGTCGGCCACTTCCACGACGGCGCCGTGCCCGCCGGACAGCCCGAGGTCGATCGCCGCCTCCTGCACCGGGAAATCGTGATTCCCCGACAGCAGATGGATCCGGTATCCGCTCGCCCGCAGCAGCGAAAGCAGTTCTGGAACAAAGGAAAACAGTTTCCCCCGGCTCGCCCGCCAGGTTTTCTCCGCGGCGAACCGGGCCTGCGCGACCGACGCGCCTTTCATCGCGAGCGCGTACAGCCGGTAGATCTCGTCCATCAGCCCGAGCGGCGCTTTCTCCTCCGCGGCGAACTGGTCGATCGCGTCCAGGCAGGACAGCCCCGCTTGCCGGTCGCAGGTGCCGTCGTCGACCAGAACCCGCAGATAATGCCTCGAAGTGTGCCCGGGAAGGAGAGTCCCGTCCAAGTCCAGAATGGCGTATTTCGGCGCGCAGCAGTTCATGAGTCACCCTGATCCGTCGCATCCACGAAAACGGCCCTTCGGTGCGCGCTTTCCGCGATTTTCCGGGCTGACAGTACCTCGGCGCAGGTCCGGGATCGGCCGCTTGTTCCATGTCCCGGGACACCGCTGTCCCGGCCGCGGGGTTTCCCGGAAAGGCGGAAAAAATCGGAAAAATCCTCGAGAGCCGCCAACCGGAGCCTGGATTCAATCGCGTCAGCTGATCCGCCCGCGGGCGGCCAGGTCCGGTTTGTTCAGCAACCGAGCTACCTGCGCGACCCGCGACCGCGCGCGATGGGCAGCGGCTTCCGGAATCCCAGCCACGCACTCCATCCGAACAATCCGGCCAGCAGCGCCGCCGACGCGCCCAGCCACCCCAGGTCGACCGGCAGCGCCTCCGGGTCCAGTTCGTCCGCGCGATGGGTCGCCACGATGCCCGCCCGGTCCTCGACGACGTCGACCGTCTCGCCGGGTTTCATTCGCGACTTCACCGAAAGGTCCTCGGCCAGCAGCGTGCCGTCCGGCCGGTTCACCCGCGCGCTGCAGGCGGTGCCACCCTTGACGTGGTGGCATTCGGACGACACTGCGACCGCGCGGTACCGGTCGCCGTTCGCCGCGAGGTAGCCGACCGCCGTCACCCCGACGCAGACCAGGTAGAACGCGGTCAGCAGGAAGCCGCCGACGAGGAACCAGCCGCGGCCGGAGAACATGAACACCGCCGACGTCGCCAGTGCGGCGAGCAGGAGCCCGAAGAGCAAGCCCGCCGCGGACGCCACCGAGCTGGTGCTGACGAACCCCACCGCCGCCGCGCCGCCGGCCACCAGCACGACGAGCCAGCACAACCCGGCACGCAGCGCGATCACGCGACCGCTCGCCGGAGTCGTTTTCCGGGCGGAATCCCTTGCCGCAACGGGCTTTCTGGTGGACACGCCGGAATAATGACACGGCGGACGCGCCACCGTGCGCGTTTGCGGATTACCGGCGAGCGTGCTGCCCCTCGGCCGGCGCCCGGAAGAACGACCGGACCGGCACCAGCAACCCCGCCAGCGACAACGCGATGAACAGGATTTGGTGCACGCGATCGGTCCCTGGCGGCAGCCGGAAGATCAGGTGCGCGAGCCAGAACACCGGGTAGAACCACAGCGCGAACCACGCCCACGGTTCGCCCGCGCGGAACGGGATCACCGCGGTCAGCCCGCCGAACAGCCCGAGCCCGGCGGTGGCGAGCGCGTCGGTGCGGTACAGCAGCGAGTCCCCGGCGGGCGGCGCGACGGCGACCACGATCCCGAAGCCGAGGATCCCCGCGCTGACCGCCGCGAGGCAGATCCAGCCGATCCGCATCGGCGTGCGCCCGTCCATCCGGCGAATTTACTCCGCTTCCGCCGATTCCGGGTTGTCCAGCCGCGTCCTTTCCGGACGGACGCGAGGCAGCTGCTCCGCACTGGCCCGTTCAATCGCCTGCGGCACAGGACAAACCAGTCAATCCGCCGCAGCGCACACCTCACTCCGACGGCAGCGCGAAAGCCAGCCGATGGAGCGCCTTCTTCACCGCCGCAACCGACATTCCCCGCTCATGCCGTTGATTCTGGTACAGATCGGGCGCCAGCGGAGCCAGCAGCACGTCCGGCAGCGCCTCGTCCCGCAGCCCCGCCTCCCGCACCTGCGCCGCCACGAAAACCCGCCAGAACCCGTACGCCCCGGTCTGATACCGCCGAGCCCCGGTTTCCGCACCCAGCGCCAACGGCAAATGCCGCTCGAGCAAATCGATCATCGCGTCGTAAAACGCCACCAGCCGTTCCCGGGGAGCAGCACCCGGCCCGAGCGGCGGCGGCCCGGACAGCATCGCCTCCTGCAACCGGCGCTCGTGCTCGTCCAGCAGCGCGACGGCCACGGCGGCGACGCTGTCGTAGCGGCGATAGAGCGTGCCCCGGCCGACTCCCGCCGCCGTCGCCAGGTCGCCCATCGTGATGTCCGGGCCTTTCGTGGCGAACAGGTCCTCGGCCGCGGCGAGGATCCGCTGCCGGTTCGCCGCGGCGTCCGCCCGCTCGGTGACTGGCTTGCTGTTCACCCCGTCACTGTATCTGGACAGCGTGTCCGGATCGAGTACAGTCATAAGTGGACACAGTGTCCACATGACCGATTGGGGGCAGATCCATGCACTCGTTCACGCTCGCCGGCCGCACCGCGGGCCGGATCGGCTACGGGACCATGCAGCTCGCCGGGCCGAAGGCCATGGGCGAACCGGCCGACCCGGAGCGCGCCAAGGCAGCCGTCCGCACGGCCGTCGAGGCGGGGATCCGGCTGATCGACACCTCCGGCTACTACGGACCCGAGGTCGCGAACCGCCTGCTCGCCGAGGCGCTCCGGCCTTATCCGGACGACCTGCTCATCGCCACCAAGGTCGGCGCGCGCCGCAGTCCCGACGGCGGGTTCGTCGCCGACGCCACACCGGAAGCGGTCAAAGCGGCCGTCCGGGACAACCTCCGGCAGCTCGGCGTCGAACGGCTTCCGTTGGTGCACGCCAGGTTCATGCCCGACAGCACCGTGCCGTGGACGGACACCGTCGGCGCGCTCGCCGAACTCCGCGACGAGGGCCTGCTCGAACACGTCGGCATCTCGAACGTCACGCTCGACCTGCTCGACCAGGCGCGCGCGGTCACGACGATCGCGTCCGTGGAGAACGAGTATCACGTCGGACACCCCGGCGGCCGGGACGTTCTCGACGCCACGACCGCCGCCGGGATCCCGTATCTGGCGTTCCGCCCGCTCGGCAACGGAGCACTCGCCAAGGTGACATCGCCGTTGGCGAAGCACGCGCGGCAACTGGGCGTATCGGCGGCGACGCTGGCCCTCGCCTGGCTCTTGGACCTCGCGCCCAACGTCGCCGTCATCCCGGGCACGAGCAACCCGGACCACCTCGCCGACCTCGTCGCCGCCCGGGAACTCGCCCTGCCGTCCGACGTCCGCGCAGCACTCGACGAGGCCTGACGATGGGCTGGATCGCCGTGTTCGCGGCCGGGCTGCTCGAAATCGCCTGGGCGCACAGCATTCGCCTCACCGACGGCTTCACCAAGCTCGTCCCGACGCTCGCCTGCGGCGTGCTCACCGTCCTCGTGCTGTACGTGCTGAACGTCGGCATGAAGACGGTTCCGGTCGGGACGGCGTACGCGGTGTTCGTCGGGATCGGCGCCGTCGGCACGGCTGTCGTCGGGATCTTCTGGCTCCGCGAACCCGTCAGCCTCCCGCGGATCCTCGCGCTCGCGCTGATCCTCGGCGGGGTCGTCCTCCTTCAGTTGACCTCCCGGACCGCCTGACAGCCGAGCCGGTCCCGGAGCCGTCACGCCCGGGACCGGCACCGCCCCCGGAGTTCCGGTGCCCGGAACCGCTTAGGCCCATCAGGCGTCACCCGTCCGCCGGGATCGCCCACAGGCTGTTGCCCGTCGTCATCCTCCCGTGTCCGCGGCGGCATCGTTCGTGCCCCGGCGACCGGCGCGCGAACACCTCGCGGGAGTGGCTTCCTAGGCCAGAAGAGGCACGCGAAACGACTCGCGCCAGCCCGCGAGTGAATTCCCGCGAATCGTCTTGTCCGGGGAAAAGAATCCTCGCTAGCCTCGGACCGCAGAGGGAGAAATGCCGACCGCCCCGCGCCAGCCGGGAGCGGGACGGCACAGTTCACCGCGCGCCGACCGGAAATTGCGGTCCGAAAAGGGAGTACATGATGACGTCTGTTGCCCGTCCGGTTGCCCGCACCGCGTATCAGCAGTCGGTCGCCGACTACTGGAATGCCGAAAAGGATCCGGTCAACCTGCGCCTCGGCGACGTCGACGGGCTTTACCACCACCACTACGGCATCGGCGACTACGATCCGTCCGTCCTGGACGGACGCGGGGAGGAGCGCGACAAGGCGATCATCGCCGAAATGCACCGGCTGGAGACCGCGCAGTCGCAGTTCCTGTTGCAGCACCTGGGAGACATCGGGCCCACCGCACGACTGCTGGACGCCGGCTGCGGGCGCGGCGGCACGAGCGTGCAGGCGCACCAGCGGTTCGGCTGCCGGGTGGACGGGATCTCCATTTCCGAGCAGCAGGTCGAATTCGCCAATGAACAGGCGCGGCTGCGCGGAATAGACGGCGCGGTGCAATATCATCTCCGGAACATGCTCGACACCGGATTCGAAAGCGGCGATTTCGCCGGAATCTGGAACAACGAAAGCACGATGTACGTCGATCTGCATCAGCTCTTCGCCGAACACGCGCGACAGCTCGCGCCCGGTGGCCGATTCGTCACCATCACCGGCTGCTACAACGACCTGACCGGCGGGCGTTCGCGCGCGGTGAGCCAGATCGACCAGCATTACATCTGCAATATCCACGCCCGCGGCGACTATTTCAAAGCCCTGACCGACAACGGTTTCGTCCCGATCACCGTCGTCGACCTCACCGAGGCGACGATCCCGTACTGGGAGCTGCGCGAGCAGTCGTCCGTCGCGACCGGCATCGAGGGGCCGTTCCTGACCGCCTATCGCGAGGGCAGCTTCCACTACCTGCTCATCGCCGCCGACCGCGTCTGACCGGGCGGGACGGCATGTCCGGAATCGCAGCGGTCCGCCCGGACCTCGCGTTCGCGGCGGGCCCGCTCGGCCTCGGCACCTCGGCGGCACGGATCGCGGAGCAGTTCGCGCCGCGGTCCGCGCCGTCGCCCGACCAGGATCCGGCGTACGCGGAACGGGAATGGGGCGACGGCAGCGCGTCGCCGCTGTACTGCCCGGCCGTGCGGCGGGCGGACGAGCCGCTCGCCGAGGAGGTCGACCGGCGGCTCGTCGCGTGGGCGGCGGACTGCGGGTTCGAGGGAGAGGGGCTGGACCAGATCGCGCGGGCCACGCTCGGCAGGCTGGTGACGCTGGCCCACCCCGATTCCTCCGATCCCGACCGGCTCCTGATCGCCGCGCAGCTCAACGCCGTGTGGTGGGCGGCCGACGACTACTACGCCGACGACAGTTCCCTCGGCGCCTCGCCGACCGAGCTCCCGCCGCGGCTGGCGCTGGTGATGGCCGCGATGGACCCGGTCGCGCCCGCCGGCGAGTTCTCCGAGCCGCTGGAGGAGGCGCTGCGGGCCGATCCGATCCGGGTCGGGTTCCGCTCCGCGGTCGACCATCTGGGCAGGCACGGTTCGCCGGTGCTGGTCCAGCGGGTCTGCTACTCGACCTTCGCCATGTTCGCGATCTGGGGCGCCTACGCCGCGTGGCGCCACACCGGCCGCTATCCCCCGGCCTGGGAGTACCTGGCGGCCCGCCAGCACGACAGCTTCTACACCTCGATGACCCTCATCGACGCCGTCGGCGGGTACGAACTGCCCGCGCCGTTCTACTACGACCCGCGCGTGCGGGAGGAGATGATGCGCGCGGGCACCGCGACGGTCCTGGTCAACGACCTCCATTCGGTGGCCAAGGACGCCGCCGACGAGAACCCGGTCTGCAACATGGTGCTGCAGATCGCCGCCGACCGGAACTGCCCGGTCTCCGAGGCGGTCGAGACCACAGTCGCGCTGCACAACAAGATCGTGCGCGAGTTCGAGGAAGGGCACCGCGCCCTGCTCTCGATCCCGTCGCCGGAACTGCAGCGCTTCCTCGCCGGCGTCCGCGACTGGATGGGCGGCGGCTTCGAATGGCACGCCACGAACCCTCGCTACGGCTCCTGATCCCAGATTCCTGACCCCAGGCTCGTTACTCAGGCTCGCTACCCAGACAAGGTGGTTTCGCTGTGACTGTCACCGATCCGGTCGACTCCGCGGACGTGGAAGACCGGGAACCCTTGAGCCTAGGCCGCGCGGCGGCGCGGCAGCTGGCCACGACCACGAAGTCCGTGCCGCAGATGCAGGGCATCAGCTCGCGGTGGCTGCTGAAGGTGCTGCCGTGGGTCGAGGTGTCCGCGGGCACGTACCGCGTCAACCGGCGGCTCAGCTACACCGTCGGCGACGGCCGGGTCACGTTCGTGACCAGCGGCTCCGAGGTCCGCGTCATCCCGCCCGAGCTCGGGGAACTAGCGCCGCTGCGCGGATTCGACGACGAAGCGGCGCTGTCCGAGCTCGCCGGGCGGTTCGAGCAGCGCGAGTACCAGCCGGGCGACGTGCTGGCCGAATTCGGCAGCCGCGCCGACCAGGTCTTCCTCATCGCGCACGGCAAGATCACGAAAGCGGGCGTCGGCGCCTACGGCGACCAGACCGTCCTCGGCACGCTGCTGAACGGCGACTACTTCGGCGAGAACGTGCTCACCAGCTCGGACGGGATCTGGGAGTTCACCGCCAAGGCGGTCACCTCCGCGACCGTGCTGACGTTGTCGCGCCAGGAGTTCGAAGGCGTGCTGAACCGCTCGGAAACGCTGCGGGCGCACCTCGAAGCCTTCCTCGCGGGCGGAGACACGGCCCGCAACGAACACGGCGAGGCCGAGATCGCGCTTTCCGCCGGGCACGACGGCGAACCGCTGCTGCCGGGCACGTTCGTCGACTACGACACGTCCCCGCGCGAGTACGAGCTGAGCGTCGCGCAGACCGTGCTGCGGGTGCACAGCCGGGTCGCCGATCTCTACAGCGAGCCGATGAACCAGACCGAGCAGCAGTTGCGGCTCACCGTCGAGGCGCTGCGGGAGCGGCAAGAGCACGAGCTGGTCAACAACTCGGACTTCGGGCTGCTGAACAACGCCGACTTCGACCAGCGGGTGCCCACCCGCACCGGCCCGCCGACGCCGGACGACTTCGACGAACTGCTCTCGCTGGTGTGGAAGGACCCCGGCTTCTTCCTCGCGCACCCGAAGACGATCGCCGCGTTCGGGCGGGAATGCAGCAAGGCCGGGATCTACCCCGGCTCGGTCGACCTCGGCGGCAACCAGGTGCCCGCGTGGCGCGGCGTGCCGATCCTGCCGTGCAACAAGATCCCGGTCACCGACACGCGCACCAGCTCGGTCCTGCTGCTGCGGACCGGCGAGCAGGCACAGGGCGTCGTCGGGCTGCACCAGACCGGGCTGCCGGACGAATACCAGCCGGGCCTCAACGTGCGGTTCATGGGCATCAGCGAGCAGGCCATCCTGTCCTACCTGGTCTCGGCCTACTATTCCGCCGCCGTCCTCGTCCCGGACGCGCTCGCCGTGCTCGAAGCCGCCGAAATCGGCCGGGAGGGCTGAGCCCGGTGCCGATCACGGAACAACGGGAGCAGCTCTCCCTCGGCGTCAAGGCGGCCCGCACCCTCGCCACGACCACCAAGTCGCTGCCGCAGATGCGCTCGATCACCACGCGGTGGCTGCTGTCGCAGCTGCCGTGGGTCGAGGTGCCCGGCGGCAGCTACCGGGTCAACCGGCGGCTCGCCTACACCGTCGGCGACGGCAAGGTGAGCTACTTCCAGACCGGGGCGCGGGTGCAGGTCGTCCCCCTCGAGCTGACCGAGATCGAACTGCTGCGCGGGTTCGCCGACGAGACGGCGCTCGGCGCGCTGGCCGACGCGTTCGAGCAGCGCGAATACGAGGCGGGCAGCACGCTCGTCTCGGCCGGGGAGTCGCTGGACCAGCTCGTGCTCGTCGTGCACGGCAAGGTGACCCGGCACGGCGCGGGGGACTTCGGCGCGGAGATCCACCTGGGCACCGCCACCGACGGCGACCATTTCGGCGGCGAACTCCTCGCCGGGGACGACGCCACCTGGGGTTTCACCGCCCGCGCCGCGACGAGGGTGGTCGCGCTGGTGCTGCCGGCCGGCTCGTACGCCCGGCTCAACGGCAGGCTCGACTCCCTGCGCGCGCACGTGGCGCAGGCCGTGTCCCGGCCGCGGAAACCGCAGAACCGCAAGGGGGAAGCGAGCATCGACCTGTCGGCGGGGCACGACGGCGAACCGATCCTCGCCGGCACCTACGTCGATTACGAACCCTCGCCGCGCGAGTACGACCTCGCGGTGGCACAGACGGTCCTGCGGGTGCACAACCGCGTCACCGATCTCTACAACGACCCGATGGACCAGTTCGAACAGCAATTGCGGCTCACCGTGGAGGCATTGCGGGAACGGCAGGAACACGAGCTGATCAACAACCCCGATTTCGGGCTGCTGCACAATGCCGACCTCAAATCCCGGATCACCACCCGCACCGGCCCGCCGACGCCGGGCGATCTGGACGAACTGCTCTGCCGACGGCGCAAAACGCGGCTGTTCCTCGCGCATCCGCGGGCGATCGCGGCTATCGGCCGGGAATGCACGAGGGCCGGCGTTTATCCGGAGCCGGTCGTGGTGGACGGGAAACGCGTCACCGCGTGGCGCGGGGTGCCGATCCTGCCGTGCGACAAAATCCCGGTCAGCGAGGCAGGCACCACCTCGGTGCTCGCGATGCGCGTCGGGGAAGACGACGCCGGCGTCATCGGATTGCGGCCGAAATCCCTCGCCGACGAATACCGGCCGGGATTGAACGTGCGCTTCATGCACATCAACGACCGCGCGGTGTCGTCCTATTTGGTCAGTGCGTATCACTCCGTCGCGGTCCTCGTGCCGGACGCGCTGGGGGTCCTCGACGACGTCGAGGTCGCCCGGGCTTGAGTACTGGTCTTGGTGGTGTGCCACGCCGATGCTCGCCGGAAGCAGTGCGCCTCCGGCGAGCATCGGCGTCTCGGCGTAGATGTGCTTGCCAGGCAAGCGAAGTTCGACTTCGCCCGCGGCCACTCCTGAGCCCCGGGCCTGAGGTTCCCGGGCACGGCGACGCTCGCCGGAAGCACCGCGCTCCCGGCGAGCGTCGGCGTATCAGCGGAAGATCTGCTTCTCAGGCAGGCGAACGGTCACGAACCCGTTGGCGAAGTTCTGCTCCACCTGTGCGGATTCCTGAGCGTCCGGCATCGCGTTCTTGCACGTGATTCCCGGTCCGTGCCCGGACATCAGTTCCGAGCACGGTCCCTCGTAGTGGTCGGGCAGGCCCAGGTTGTGGCCGATCTCATGGGCGATGATCCGGGTCGGGTCGTTGCCCTCGGCGACCTGCTGGGTGTCGATGTAGATGTCGCCGGTGCCGTGCCCGTCGGTCTGGGTGTAGGAACCGCCGCCGGTGGTTTCGTGCATGATGATGGTCGCGGCGCCGCCGCTGTTGAGGTGGACGTTGTGCACCGAGGTGTTCCAGTTCGCCGCGGCCTGGGTGGCCTCGGCCTGGTAGTCGGGCAGACCGCTGGCGTCGTAGTACAGCTCCACCGCGTCCAGCGGCGCGGCGGAGGCCGTCCCGACTCCGGTCAGCGGCAGCACCAACGCGGCGGCCGCGCCTGCGGCCAGCCGGCCAAAGCGTTGCAGGGTCATGGTTTTTCCTCTCCGAAAGAGGTTTTCCGGGACAGGGTTCAGCTTCCGATCTGCTGCTGGATCCACGACATGTACTGGGCGATGCCGGTGTAGAGGGTGGTGGTGGCGCATTCGCCGCCGTTGTCGCCGGGGCCGTGGGTTTCGCCTACCAGCGTCCAGTTCCCGGTGGTGCCGACGATCGCGGGGCCGCCCGAATCGCCGTGGCACGCGGAATGCCCGTAGTCGCCGGAGATGCAGACGTCGCCCGCGCCGCCGCCGCCCGCCGAGCACGCGTTGCTGTCGAGGACCTGGAGGTCGATCTGCTGCAGGGTTTGCGCCGTCTGGCAGTTGGGCCAGCTCGTGCAGCCCCAGCCGAGCAGCCGCGCGCCCGTTCCCGGCGACGGGTTGCTCTGCGCCATCGCGACCGGAGCGGACTGAGCGGGCTGGCTCAGGTGCATCATGGTGAGGTCGGTGCCCTGGTCGGTGATCACGTTGTCGATCTGGCCGACCTCGCCCGCGTTGATGTCGATGGCGCCGATCCGCGCCGTCGACGCCTGGCCGCAGTGGTTCGCCGTGATGATCCACTGGGGCGCGACAAGGCTTCCGCCGCAACCGTTGTCCAGCGACACCATGAACGAGTAGGTTTCGCTGGCGTCGCTGCCTCCGATGATGGCCGGCTGCGCCGCGACCGCCGGTGCGGCCACTCCGAACAGCAGCGCGGCCGCGCCCATCACCGCCAGCATTATTTTCCGCATCGCTTTCCCTTCCATAGCAACCAATCCCGCCAATCGCGGGAGTGGCAGGAGTTCGGCCGGGGATACGGCCGGGGGGACCACTTTCGCGGGCGCCGGGCCCGCTATGGAAACCACAGAGTCCCAGGGCCGCCGGAGTCCGAACACCGTCGAAAGGAGGGATACGCCCCGGACGCCGAACCGTGCGGCACGGCACGAACGTCGATTACCGGGATGAACCGAACGCGGAATACGTCGTTCCGCTTCGGCGTCCGCGCTGTTCAACGAGCCGCAATGGGATCGGATGCGGCGAGTTCGGACTTCCGTTCAGCGGACGGGCGGCGCCACTGGACAGCAAAGCCGAACGGGATTCGCGACTTTCGTGGGTATAAGCGATTGCCAAGGATCCCTAAACTGCGAATTGCGCCCGCATTAGCTGACCGCGGTGCGCCATCGTCCTATTCGCAAGAAACGGAGATGTGCATGATCCCAGCACTCAGTCAAAGACATGGCGGACGCGGCGGTATCGCCTTCGCCGCGGCGGTTCTGGCCGCTGGATCAGTTTTCGCCGCCTCGGGCGTCGCGGCTGCCCAGCCGTCCACGGCACCGTCGAACGCGAGAGCCGCGACCGCCATGTCCGCCAGCATCGCGAAGTCGCTCGGCGACCGCACCGTGGGCTCGTACTACGACCAGGCCAGTTCGCGCCTGACCGTCACCGTCACCGACCAGGCCGCCGCCGACCAGGTCCGCGCGGCCGGCGCGACGCCGAAGTTCGTGAAATACCGTGCGTCCCAGCTGAAAGCCGTCACGTCGGAACTTGCCCGTACGGCCAGCGTCCCCGGCACCGCCTGGCGCGTCGACCCGCGAACCGGCCAGGTGTTCGTCACCGCCGATTCGTCAGTCACCGGAGCCAAGCTCGCCCAGGTGACCAACGCCGTGCACCGCTTCGGCGACAAGGCCCGCTTCGCCCAGACGAAGGGCAAACTGCGCCCCCTGATCAGCGGCGGCGACGCCATCTGGGGCCAGGGCCTGCGCTGCTCGCTGGGCTTCAACGTGCACACCTCGAGCGGCCAGCCCGCGATCCTGACCGCCGGGCACTGCGGCGTCGCGACCAACGACTGGTGGTCCGACCAAGGCAACTCGCAGCACATCGCCAGCACGTCCGGAGCGAACTTCCCCGGCACTGACTACTCGTATGCTACCTACGACTCCGGCGTGGACGCCCCGAGCGCCGTCAACACCGGCCAGCAGATCACCGCCGCCGGCGAGGCAACGGTCGGCGAGACCGTCACCCGCAGCGGCTCGACCACCGGCGTGCACGACGGCACCGTCAGCGCGCTCAACGCCACGGTGAACTACCAGGAAGGCGCCGTCAACGGCCTGATCGACACCAACGTCTGCGCAGAACCCGGCGACAGCGGCGGCTCGCTCTTCGACGGAGCCACCGCGATCGGCCTCACCTCGGGCGGCAGCGGAGACTGCAACTCCGGCGGAGAAACCTTCTTCCAGCCGGTTCCTGCCGCGCTGAGCGCCTACGGACTGGTCCTTCCGTAAGCCTCCTTTCCGCTTTTGGGTTCGGTTCGTCCGTGAGGGGAACCCTGAGGGACTCTGATTCCCTCAGGGTTCCCCTCACGACCTTAGTTGGCACTCGACCGGCCCCTCACGGATTCTCGCGCCGTGAGGGGCCCCTTCACGTACCCAGATTCCCTCAAGGAGCCCTTCACAGCCCACCCGCCCGCTCGCCCACTCGCCCGTGCCCGCCCGCGCGCCCGCCGCCGCCGCCGCGATGCGCCCCAACGCCACATTGGGTGCGTCACACGCACCCAATGCGGCATTCGGTGCATCCCACGCACCCAATGCCACATTGAGGTTTTCTCAGTAGGGCTGGGCGGGGTGCGTGTCGTC
>NZ_JBHRWI010000057.1:0-44068 GCF_042647905.1 Amycolatopsis halotolerans | reverse complement strand
CTCCACTAGAATAAAAGAAGAAACCATCCGTGGCTTACACGGAAATCATGACAGGGTCTCCACGCGGCGAGCCGGTTCTCCTGGTCTTATACGTTCAAGATCCCAGACTGACTCCGGAGTCCTCGCATGCCCGAGTGCGCGACCACCCTCCCAAAGCATCTCCGCGCCGATGTCCAAACACTGTGGGACTACCACGACCTGCACCACGAACTCCGCTCCACAGACGTCGGAATCGGGCTCGGCAGCCACGACCTCGGCGTCGCCACTTACGCCGCGGAGTTGTACCAGCGGGGCTGCTTCCCGAAGATCGTCTTCACCGGAGCCAACGCACCGACAACCGTGGCGCGATTCCCGCGTGGCGAAGCGGTGCACTATCGAGAACACGCAGTGGAGCTAGGCGTTCCCGACGACGCGATCCTGGTCGAGCCAACAGCCCGCAACACCGGCGACAACATCGAGCGAAGCCGAGAGTTGTTGGCAGCGCGGGGAATCAAGGTCAACTCGGCAACGCTGATCTCGCGCCCCTACCAACAACGCCGCGCCTACGCGACGTGCAAGAAGCTCTGGCCCGAGGTCGAAGTCCGGTGCGCCTCCCAGCCGTTGCCGCTGGACGAGTACCTCCAAAGCATCGGCGACGTAGACCGCGTCATCAACATGCTGGTCGGCGACACCCAGCGGATCAGCGTCTACGCCCAGCGAGGATTCGCGATACCCCAAGACGTTCCGAAAGAGGTTCAGCGAGCATTCGAGAGGTTGGTAGCGAGCGGCTACACAGCCAGGCTCCTCACCTAGGAAGCAACAACCCGCTCAACCATCCCGAAAACACCTGCTGCACATCTCCCCGCACCCGGCCCGGGTCATCGGCGTGGGCGATCATCCGCGCGGCCTCCATCACCGCGGCCAAGACCAGTTGCGCCAAAGCATCCACCGGCGTGTCCACGATCAACCCAGCCTCCCGCGCGGCCGCCAGGTTTTCCGCGACCAGCCCCAAGCCGTACTCGGCCTCCAGGTCACGCCAGGCATCCCAGCCCAGCACGGCGGGGGCGTCGGTCAGGGAGATCCGCCGGACGTCCGGGCGCAGGCAAGCATCCAGGAACACTCCCAGCGCGGAAGAAAGCCCGGAAAGCGGGTCCGCCGCGGAATCGAGGACTTCCGAGACCTCGGCGGTCAGTTCCCGTTCCAGTACTTCGACCACGGCCCGGAACAGGCCCTGTTTGTCGCCGAAGTGGTGGTAAAGCGCCCCCCGCGTGACGCCGGCCGTGCGAGTGATTTCTTCGGCTGGCACGTCGTGGTAGCCGCGCGCGCCGAAGAGGTCGCGGGCGGCCTTGATCAGTGCGGCTCGCGTCGCGTCGGAGCGTTCTTGCTGGGTACGTCGCACGCACCTAATCTGCCATGGCGGCGGCGAAGCGCGTGATGTGCCCGGCCAGCGCGTCCGGCTGATCCTCCGAGACGAAGGTGTACGAGTCCGGCACCTCGACGATTTCCGCGTCCGGCAATACCTCCGCCAGGCGGTGGGCGAGGCTGATCGGGAAGAGCTTCTCCTCAGGTGGCCATACCAGGAGTACCGGACGCTTGAAGTGGCGCAGTTTCTCGGCCGCGGCCAGGGTGTGGGTCGAGTCGACGGTGCGCAGGAACTTGCGCAGATCCCTTCGCAGGCCAGGGGATTTCCGCAGCTTGCCCAGGTACTCCTGCGCGATGTCCGGCGGCAGCGGGCGCTTCGTGACCCAGCCGAACAGCAGCGGCAGCCGGTACAGCGCCTTGATTCGCAGCAGTTGGCCCAGCACCGCCATCGAGCCGGGGACGCGGGCGATGGTCGGCAGCGGCTGGAAGATCGGCGGGAAGAAGTATTCGAAGCTGTCCGACGGCGTCAGCACGACCCGCCCGACTCGTTCGGGATACCGCGCGAGCAGCAGTTGGGTGATGGCACCGCCGGTGTCGTTGGCGACCAGGATGACGTCTTCCAGGTCCAGCGCGGTCAGGAAGTCGCCGAGGAGGGCGGCGAGGCCGGGGGCGCTGAGGTCGGCGTCCGAGCGCATCGGGACCGAGTGGGCGCCCAGCGGGAGATCTGGGGCCAGGCAACGGAATCCGGCGTCGGCGACCGTGGGGGTGACTTTTCGCCAGAGGAGGGCGTTGGTGAGTACGCCGTGGACGAAAACGACTGGACGGCCGTGTCCGCGTTCGAAGTAGCGGAGCTCGCCTTGGGGGAGGTTGACGTGCCGGGCAGTGCCGAGTTCCTCGTGTGCGTTCATGCTGGCGAAGATACATACATGCAGTCTGTATGTAAATTACCTCTGCGGTAATGACCCGCCTGACCAGGGAAGATGGGCTATCGCGGGTCCATCCGCTGGGTGATCCGGTCGAAAAGGTCGTCCAGCGGTTCGCGGACCTCCTGGCCGAACTCGGTGAGCCCGTAGGTGACCTGAGGCGGGGTGGTCGGCTCGACGTGCCGCCAGACGAGGCCGTCCTCGACCAGGGCGCGCAGGGACTGGGCGAGCATCTTTTCGCTGATGCCCCGGATGCTCTCGCGCAGTTCGTAGAACCGGAGTTCCTTGTCCCGCAACGAGATGAGGATCCAGATGCCCCACCGGCTGGTCACGTGGTCGATCACGGCCCGCGCGGGGCAGTCGGTGTGAAACACCTCATAACGCGGCTCGGCGGCGGCCGGGGTGAACTGCGCGCTTCCTGTCACGTATCGAGCTTACCCAAAGGTATGTCCTTACGAAGAGTAAGCAAGTCGGCCTAGCGTCGGGCTCCTACCGAAGGAGCGATTCATGATTGTGGTGACCGGGGCGACCGGAAACATCGGCAGGCCGTTGGTGCGGGCGCTGATCGACGCGGGCGAGCAGGTGACGGCGGTGTCGCGGCGAACCGCGGAGGTGCCGGACGGTGCTCGCCACGTGGTGGCGGACCTGGCGGATCCGGCCAGCCTCGAACCCGCGCTGACCGGGGCGAAAGCGGTGTTCCTCTTGCTGTCCGGCGATTTGCACGCCGTCGGGGCCAATCCGGCCGACCTCATCGCGAAGGCCGCGGACGCCGGGGTTCGCCGAGTGGTTCTGCTGTCGTCGCTGGGTGTGGCGACCAGGCCGTTCGGCACGACGCGGATCGCGATGCGCGAGCTGGAGGACGTGCTGCGGGAGTCCGGGCTCGATTGGGCCATTCTGCGGCCCGGCGGCTTCGACTCCAACGCGCTGGGGTGGGCGGAATCCGTTCGCGCGCAGGGAATTGTCGCCGCACCGTTCGGTGACACCGGGGTGCCGATCGTCGATCCGGCGGACATCGGCGAGGTCGCGGCCGCGTGCCTGGCGGACGATCGGCACGTGGGCGGCGTGTACGAGCTGACCGGGCCGGAGGTGATCACGCCGCGTCAGCAGGCGGAGGTGCTGGCGGCCGCGCTCGGCAAGCCGGTGCGGTTCCACGAACTGACCCGCGCCGAGGCGAAAGCGGCCATGATCCAGAGCGTGCCGGGCGAGCTCGCCGACGACACTCTGGACATCCTCAGCTCGCCGAATCCGGCGGAACTGCGCATCAGCCCGGACGTCGAGCGGGTTCTCGGCCGCCCGCCGCGCTCTTTCGCTGACTGGGTGGCTCGCAATATCGCCGCGTTCCGCTGAGGATTACTCGGCTGAAGTGCACCGCGAGCACAGGCCGGACTCCGCCTCGTCGGCGGATTCCGTTGGCGCGCCGTCGATTGCCTCCAGCCGGCCGCATTGGCGGCAGAGCAGGTGCCGGTGGTCGAAGCCGGACAGCTCGTAGCGTTGCGCGACGCCGACGTGGTCGAAGCGGTGGACGAGACCGGCGGTGACGCCGGTGCTCAGCACGTCGTGGACGCCCCTCGTGGACGCCATCGACAGCCGTTCGCGGACCAGCGGAAGCAGCTCCGCGACGGTCACGTGCGGGTTTTCGGCCAGCACTTCCAGCACGACCTGCCGGGCGGTCGTCACGCGCAGGCCGGCGCGCCGGAGCCGGGTGCCGGCGTCGGCGCTGGACGGGGTGGGTGCGGAGGTCGTGAGCACGCCTCCTTTGTAGTCCCCAAAGTTGATCCAGTCAAATGTAAGATCGGGTCAACTCTGGGACTGTGAGCCACTGCACGCCAGAATTGATTCGGTCAAGTCTGGGGGTACCATCCGGGCCATGGACGAGTTCGGGGCGCGCCTGCGCGACAAGGGCCTGCGCAACACGCCGCAGCGGCGTGCGGTGCTGGCCGCGGTCGCGCGGACCCCGCACGTCACGGCCGCGGAGATCGCGACGGTGCTCGACGCCGACGGGGCCGTCGGCGCGTTGTCCAGGCAGGGCCTTTACAACGTGCTCGACGACCTCGTCGGCGCCCGGCTGCTGCGTCCGCTGGAACCGGCGGGCTCGCCGGCGCGGTTCGAACTCGAAACGCACGACAACCACCACCACCTGGTCTGCCGCGGCTGCGGACGGATCCAGGACGTGCCGTGCGCGATCGGCGCCGCGCCGTGCCTCGAACCCGGTCCGGTGCCCGGTTTCCGGGTGGATCAGGCCGAGGTCACCTGGTGGGGGATGTGCGCGGACTGCGAGGCCAAGGCTTAACGCAGCGCGTCCTGCAGCGCCTCGAGCCCGACCGGCCCGACGGCCAGCGCGTCGTGGTGCCACTGGCGCAACGTGAACCCGGGTTTGGCAGCGGCCTCGGCGCGCGCCTGAAGCCACGCGCGTTCACCGATCTTGTACGAGATCGCCTGGCCCGGCCAGCCGAGGTAACGCACGATTTCGGCGTGCACACGGTGTTCCGCGGCAAGTCCGCGCTCGTGCAGGAACCGGCACGCGGTGGCGAAGTCCCAGCGGGAACCGTCCGGCAGCGGCAGATCGAGGTGCGAGCCGAGGTCGATCACGACGCGGGCGGCCCGCAACGCGGAACCGGCGAGCATGCCGAGCCGGGTGCCGCGCTCGGAGAACCAGCCCAGTTCGTCGGCGAGGCGTTCGGCGTACAGTGCCCAGCCTTCCGCGTGGCCGCTCACTGAATGGACGCGTGCGTAACGGCTCACCGAGTCTCCGGCCAGGCCCGCGACGCCGATCTGCAGATGGTGTCCGGGCACGCCTTCGTGGAACACCGTCGTCAGCTCGGACCAGGTCGCGAAGCGTTTCCGTCCGCCTAGCGGCCACCACGTCCGGCCGGGACGGGTGCCGTCTTCGGCGGGGCCGGTGTAGTACGGCGAACCCGACGCGGAGCCGTACGCGAGGACGACGTCCAAGGCGCGCAACGGTTCCGGGATGTCGAAATGCTCGCCCGCCGCGTCCAGCGCACTGTCGTGCGCCTGGCGCAGCCAGTCCAAATAGGACTCTTCACCGTCGACCGCGCACTCTTGGTCCAGCCGCGCCAGTACTTCCGCCACGCTCGCGCCGGGCTGGATTTTCGCGACCTCGGCGGCGATTTCCGTTTCGATGCGCTGAAGTTCCGCCCAGCCCCATTCGTACGCCTCGGCGAGATCGAGGTCCGCGCCAAGGGAAAGCCGAGCCGCGACGGCGTAGCGTTCCGCGCCGACGCCGTCGGTTTCGGTGGCGTGCGGGGCGTAGTCCTCGCGCAGGAACCGGGCGAGCGCCGCGTAACCGCGGTGGGCGGCGTCCGCTCCGGCACGCAGTTCGGCGGCCTGCGGCCCGTCGCCGTACTCCTCGACAAGTGCATTGTGGACACCGGCGTAGCGCTCGGCCTGAGCCGCCGTTTCCAGTGCCTGCAGACGGGCCGCGCGCAGCCCGCGGTCGAGACCGGCCTGCAGCGTCTTCTGCCAGCCGGAAAGCATCGTTTCGACGCCGGACATCCGGACCGCGAGGACGTGCCAGTCGTCCGCGTCGCGGCGCGGCAGCAGCCGGACCGAATCGGCGATCGAACTCAGCGTGCCGAAGTGCGCCTGCACCTGGCGGAACGGCTCGTCCAGCCCGTGCCAGGCCAGTTCGTCCTCGAGACTGTTGCGCAGATGCGCGGACGCGATCCGGTCCGCGCGGGACTCGGGACTCAGTTTCGCGAGCGAGGCGAGTGTGCGCCGGGCCAGGTCGGCTCGGGCCGCGAAACCGTCCGGGGTGAGGTCGGTGAGCGCGGTCGCGTCGGTGGTTACGCCGTCCAGGGTCGCGGCGATCGGGTCAAGCGCTGCCTCGGCCGTGACGTGGTCGGCGGACAGCTGAAAAATCGGGGTCACGCCGCCACGTTAGCCGGGAGGATCCGCCCGAACATAGAGACGTTAGCGGGGTCTGGCTGCTGGTATAGAGAATGCCCGCGCCGGTGTTCCGGCGCGGGCATCCGTGGGAAAAAGCTCAGTCGGTGCCGGATTCCATCGCGGCGCGGTCGAGCAGTTCGACGTCGTCGGCCCGGCCGCGCGACGCGATCGCCTCGGCCCCGCCCTCGGACATCGCCCCGATCAGTCCGGTCGCGGCCGCCTGCGCGGCTCCGATCAGCTTCGGGTGCGAGTTGCCGCCGACCATGCCGAGGCTCGCGTACTGCTCCAGCTTGGCGCGCGAGTCGGCGATGTCGAGGTTCCGCATGGTCAGCTGGCCGATCCGGTCGACCGGGCCGAACGCGGAGTCCTCGGTGCGCTCCATCGACAGCTTGTCCGGGTGGTAGCTGAACGCCGGGCCGGACGTGTCGAGGATCGAGTAGTCCTCGCCGCGCCGCAGCCGGAGCGTGACCTCGCCGGTGATCGCGGTGCCGACCCAGCGCTGCAGCGATTCGCGCAGCATCATCGCCTGCGGGTCCAGCCAGCGGCCCTCGTACATCAGCCTGCCGAGACGACGGCCCTCGTTGTGGTAGCTGGCGATGGTGTCCTCATTGTGCACCGCGTTGACCAGCCGCTCGTACGCCGCGTGCAGCAGCGCCATACCCGGGGCCTCGTAGATGCCGCGGCTCTTGGCCTCGATGATCCGGTTCTCGATCTGGTCGGACATGCCGAGCCCGTGCCGCCCGCCGATCGCGTTGGCCTCGAGGACCAGCTCGACCGCCGTGCCGAACTCCTTGCCGTTGATGCTGACCGGACGGCCCTGCTCGAAGCCGATGGTGACGTCCTCGGGCGCGATCTCGACCGCCGGGTCCCAGAACCGCACGCCCATGATCGGCTCGACGATCTCGATGCCGGTGTCGAGGTGCTCGAGGGATTTCGCCTCGTGCGTGGCGCCCCAGATGTTGGCGTCGGTGGAGTAGGCCTTCTCGGTGCTGTCGCGGTAGGGCAGGTTGTGCGCCTGCAGCCACTCGGACATCTCCTTGCGGCCGCCGAGCTCGCCGACGAACGCCGCGTCCAGCCACGGCTTGTAGATCCGCAGGCCCGGGTTGGCCAGCAGGCCGTAGCGGTAGAACCGCTCGATGTCGTTGCCCTTGTAGGTGGAGCCGTCGCCCCAGATCTGGACGTTGTCCTCGAGCATCGCGCGCACCAGCAGGGTGCCGGTGACCGCGCGGCCGAGCGGGGTGGTGTTGAAGTAGGCCCGGCCGCCGGTGCGGATGTGGAAGGCGCCGCAGGTCAGCGCGGCGAGCCCCTCTTCGACGAGGGCTTCCTTGCAGTCGACCAGCCGCGCGAGCTCCGCCCCGTAGGCGTGCGCGCGGCCGGGGACGGACGCGATGTCGGGTTCGTCGTACTGGCCGATGTCGGCGGTGTAGGTGCACGGAACCGCACCCTTGTCGCGCATCCACGCCACCGCCACGGACGTGTCGAGGCCGCCGGAGAACGCGATGCCGACCCGCTCGCCGACGGGAAGGGAAGTGAGCACCTTGGACATAGGAATGATTATGCACGACGATGTATGAACGTGCATCCCCGGGTGGTGTGAACTCGCTCTCGCGGGCAGCTGGGCACGTGCTCACCGCTCTTGCAGGCGCTGCCGCCACCACCCGGCAGCGTGCCAGGAGCTGAGCGAACTCGCTGTCGGGTCGGGCAGGGTCCTTCGCCGGAACTCTTCGTCAAGGGGAGCGACGACTCGGCGCAATTCGGCACGGGCTCCGGGCGGCAGGGCTCGCAGGACGGCTTCCAACTCGTCGCGGGCGTCGACCGGATCGCAGCACGGACAGTCGGTCCACGGAACATACAGCCAGCGGCCAGGCTGGCGCAGGAAGCTTCGATACCGGTCAAGCGCTTGGGAAACGCTCCCGGCTCCCCGGTGCGCCGCCGCGAATTCGATGGCGGCTTGCGCTCTCCGGCTGATCCCGGGAATCGGGGTATCGCGGGGTTCGGGTCGATCGGCGCGCACGGCGCCGGGCCTTCTACGAGGCATTGCCCCTTCGGGTCGACATCATGCCGAAAGCATGCCACACCTGCTGCTGAGCGTCGCTATCTCAGTACGTGCGGCCCTTCCACCCGGTCCGCCGCCGAGCGGAGTCCAGCGTCATCAGGGTGTAGAGCGCCGCGGTGAACGGCAGCAGCAGCCCCGCGACCAAGGGTTGCCGGTAATACCGGGCGACCGGGACGAACGTCGCCGCCATCAGGAGCCACGCCGCGGCGGCCTGCCACGAGCCGGTCAAAGCGAGCGCCGGCGGGGCGAGGAAAACGGCGATCATCCCGACGACGGTCCCGGCCAGCAGGAGCGGCGAATGCCGGAGCTGGGTGTAGGCGCTGCGGGCCACCATCTGCCACAGGTCCGCGAGCTGCGGATATGGCCGGACGCTTCGAACCTTCGATGCGTAACCCAGCCAAACCCGGCCGCCTGCGGACGCGACCGCGCGGGCGAGTGCGACGTCGTCGATCACTGCGCCGCGGATTGCCTCGATGCCGCCGGCGCGTTCGAGCACCGAGCGGCGGACGAGGACGCATCCGCCGGCTGCGGCCGCGGTGCGCCAGCGGGCGGAGTTCACGCGGCGGAAGGGGTAGAGCATCGCGAAGAAGTAGACGAAAGCGGGCACGATCAGCCGCTCCCAGAAAGTCGCGGTGCGCAGGACGGCCATCTGAGATACCAAGTCCCGGCCGCTGGCGGCAGCGGCGACGAGGGTTTCCAGCGAATCGGGCTCGTGTGCGATATCGGCGTCCGTCAGCAGCAGGAAGTCGACGTTTCCTGCTTCGCGGACGCCGTGTGCGACGGCCCAGAGCTTCCCGGTCCAGCCGTCGGGCGGTTCGCCGGGGCTCGTGACGGTGAGCGGGAGTCCATGGGGGACAGTCAGCGAGCGGGCGACGTCGGAGGTGCCGTCGGTGCTGCCGTCGTCTACGAGGACGACTCGCGCGTCGCCCGGGTAGGTCTGGCGGAGCAGTGTGGGCAGGGTTTCCGGGAGCAGTTCCGCTTCGTCGCGAGCGGGGACGACGATGGCGACGGACGGCCAGATCTCCGGCTGGACCAGCGGGGGAAGACGTTGGTCGGTGCGCCAGAACCAGCTGTGGCACAACGCGAGTCCGGCCCACACCGCCAGCGTTGCCCACGCGAGGACCGTGCCCATGCGCGGAGTGTAGTGACTGGAAGCAAACTGACAGGTCGCTCCCAGCGGACTCATAGATTCGCGGCTGAGACTGGGTGTTCCCCCACCGGAGAGGACACCCGGCATGGACCCGCACATCAGGAGACGGCAAGAAGAACGGGCACGCGTCCGGCATCGGACCGCGTTCGTCACGGCGGTCGCGGCGGTGCTCGGAGTCGCGGCGGCCGGAGGCATCGGATACGGGCTGACGGCGGCTGGCTCTCCGTCCACCAGCGGAACTGGTTCCTCCTCGAGCGACAGCGGCACCGGATCGAGTACTTCCGGCCAAGACCAGCTGCAGGCGCCCGCGCAGGACCCCGGCTCCGGTTCCGGTCACGCGCACACCGGATCGGGTGCGTCGTGACCAGGCCGTATTCGGCCGCGTTTCCCGCGCTCGGCACGACGGCGCGGGTGCTCGTCACCGAGGAGGCCGCGCTCGGCCCGGCGACCGCGCTGCTGCGGACGCGGCTCGCCGAACTGGATCGGGCATGCAGCCGATTCCGGAACGATTCGGAAATTTCGGCACTCCACCGCGCCGCGGGCCGGGAAGTGGAGGTGAGCCCGTTGCTGGCCGACGCACTGTCGGTTGCCTTGCGGGCCTCGTGGCTGAGCGGCGGATTGGTCGATCCGACGGTCGGCGGGTCGATGACAGCACTCGGTTACGACCGGGATTTCGCCGAGATCACCGACGGATCCCCTGTGACGCCGGTCCCCGCGCCGGGCTCGCATTGGGTGCTGTTCGAACCGGCCCGGCGGATTGTCGTGCTGCCGCGCGGCGTGACGCTGGACCTCGGCGCGACCGCGAAAGCGCTTGCCGCGGACCAGACTGCCGCCGAGATCGCCCGTCGCATCGGCTGCGGCGTGCTGGTGAACCTCGGCGGCGACCTCGCTGTCGCCGGCCCGGCTCCGGCAGGCGGCTGGCAGGTGGCGATCGGCGACGACCACAGCGACGCGGTTGCGCGCGCAGACACGACGATCACGCTCACCAGCGGCGGCCTCGCGACGTCCGGGGTGGCCCGGCGGACTTGGCGCCGCGGCGGTCGCGTGGTGCATCACATCGTCGACCCGCGCACGGGCGAATCGGCGGATCCGTGCTGGCGGACGGTATCGGTCGCGGCGAAGTCCTGTGTGGACGCCAACACCGCGAGCACCGCTTCGGTCGTGCTGGGCGTCGCGGCCTTGGACTGGCTCGGCTCGCGCGGATTGCCCGCACGGCTGGTGAGTTCGCGCGGCGCGGTCCGGATGACGGCTGGGTGGCCTGCGGAACGCCGGGAGCGTGTGTCGTGAGTTCCGCGCTCTGGTATTTCAGCCGTGCCACCGGAATCGTCTCGCTCGTGTTCTCGACTGCCGTCGTGGTGCTCGGCTTCCTCAATTCGGGAAGGTTCGCGACGCGACGGTGGCCCCGTTTCGCCCTCGCGGACCTGCACCGGAACCTCGCCCTGGCCAGCCTCGTGTTCTTGGGCGCACACATCATCTTCGCGGTCGTCGACGGTTATGTGGACCTGAGCTGGATCGCGGTCGTCGTTCCGTTCGTCTCGGGCTACGAACCGTTCTGGATCGGAATCGGTGCGGTAGCGGTGGATTTGCTGCTCGCCATCGTCGTCACGAGTCTTCTTAGGACTCACCTCCCGCCGCGGTTGTGGCGTGCGGTGCACTGGCTGGCTTACCTGTGCTGGCCGGTCGCGCTCGCGCACAGCATCGGTCTCGTGGCGTCCGACAGCGCGCGTCCGCTGCTCATCGCTCTCGACATCGCCTGCCTGATCGCCGTCCTGGCCGCCGCGAGCGTGCGGTTCGGCAGTACCAGTCCCGACACCGAGGCTCGCCGCCTCTCTCCACTTCGGAGGTGAACGTGCTTCCCTTGCACCGGAACAATCTTGCGGCCCACCTGTCCGTCCACGGTGGACTCCCCGTTGTGCACCGCGATGCGCTGCTCCACGAAATCGACGCCGCCGGTATCCGCGGCCGAGGCGGAGCTGGCTTCCCCGCCGCGGCGAAACTGCGCTCCGTCACGCCAGGTCGGTCCATTGTGGTCGCCAACGGCTGCGAGAGCGATCCCTTTAGCAGCAAGGATCGCGCCCTGCTTGAGCTCGCGCCACACCTAGTGTTGGACGGCATCCAAGTGGCAGCTAACGCAGTCGGCGCGACCGAAGCTTTCCTGTGCCTGCACGAAGAAAACCGGAGCGTTGTGGCTGCTATGGCCGAACGCCGCGATGCCGTACCGGTGAAGCTGGTCGCAGTCCCGCCTCGATACGTCGCCAGCGAAGAAACCGCGCTAGTGCATTTCCTGGGCACCGGCGATGCCCGCCCGACCGGCAAATTCCCCCGCCCGGCCGAACGCGGCCTGCGCGGCCGCCCAACGCTAGTCCAGAATGTCGAAACCTTGGCCCGATTCGCGATCGTCGCCAGAATCGGCGCGGACCGCTATCGCGCTGTCCACACTGACCTGGTCACCGTCACCGGTGCTGTCGCCCGTCCCGGTGTGCTAGAAGTCCCGGCGGACACTCCCGTCTCCGCGATCCTCGCCCGCGCCGGTGGATCCGTTACCGCACAAGCAGTCCTGATCGGCGGCTACGGCGGAACCTGGATGCCGCGCTCCCTAGCCGACCCCCTGCCGCTCGGCCGCGAACCAGGCCTGTCCTCCCTGCACCTGCTTGCAGAGCCAAACTGTGGCCTGGAGCTGACCAGGAATATTCTTTCGAGATTGGCCGCCGAATCAGCCCGCCAATGCGGCCCGTGCATGTTCGGACTCCCCGCCATCGCCGCGGATTTCACCGACCTGCTGTCCGGTCGGGACGCCACCGGCCGCCTGGCCCGCCGCCTCCCGCTCCTCACCGGACGAGGCGCCTGCGCCCACCCGGACGGAGCGGTCCGCCTGGCCGCGAGCGCCCTCCGAGTCTTCGCGGCCGACGTCCACGCCCACCTGACGGCTGGCTCGTGCCGAATCACGGCAGGTGCCGCATGAACCGCCTGACGGTAGACCCGATCGCCTGCCGCGCACACGGTTTGTGCGCGGACGTCCTGCCGGAACTGATCACTGTGGACGAATGGGGCTACCCGATCGTTCGCGGTGGGAAGGTGCCCGAACCGCTGCTGGCCGAGGCTCGACGGGCCGCTGCTGCGTGTCCGGCGCTGGCGTTGCGACTGCGGAAAGCAGAATAATCGCAACGCCAGCCCCGTACTAATGAAAATTCAACAACGCCACCAATCGCTGATGGCGTGCAGTGCCATGATCGACACTGGCAAGATGCTAATAAGAGCTGACGCTACTGCGGTCAACTAGCACTCCTCAGGCAAGTTATGAATTTATTTCACCACAACATGGATATCGCTGTGGCCAGGCCGTCCGAGCTGCTCTGCGAACGAGCTTCAGGGGTTACCCAAAGTGTGTCGGCAATTGCAGACGCCCTCAGAAGGAGGAGTTTGCCCTACCGTGGAGTGAACCGTTTCGGCGCCCCCGCCGTTTTAGCGGTGGCGGATTACGGATCGTCGCGGAGCAGGCATGGCCACGGTGTTTTCCTCGTCGCTCTCGCCGTCCCTGGCCTGCGGAATCAGGTGCGGATCCCGGGCCACCGCCAGCCGCTCCTCGACGCGGTCGGCCTTGGCGTCCCGCCCGCGACCCCGGTAGAAGGCGGCGGCGCGAGTCCAAGCGTCGACGGCGTCCTCGCGGTTTCCCCGTGAGTAGAGAATCTCCGCGAACGCCTCCAGCGCCCGCGCCTGGCCGGTCGCGTTGTGCGCCCGCTCGGCCAGTTCGACGGCTTCCTGCGACAACCGCAGCGCAGCCCGGTCGTTCCGTTCGGCCGCGGCAAGCCGGGCCTGCACGGTCCGCAGCCGCATCCCGGCGGTGAGGTCGCCGGCGATCTGGGCTTGCGCGAGGTGGCAATGCCGGTGGGCGACCGCGAATTCCTCCTGGCCGAGATGGAGTTCGGCCAGCGTGATGTAGGTGGCGGCCTGTCCAGAGGCGTCGCCGGTGAGCGCGCGCAGGTGCAGAGCGCGGTGGTAGTGCGGCAGCGCTTTTTCGTACTGGTCGAGTTCGGCGAGGGTCTCGCCGAGGTACTGCTCCGCCTTCGCCTCTCGGACCGGATCGCCGTTGCGTTGCGCGTGCGTGATGCAGCTGCGGAAGAGGGCGATCGCTTCCCCGTGACGGCCGGTCAGTCGGTGCAACCGGGCGAGATTGATGTTGATGGTCAGTTTCGCCACGGGCGATTCGTCGTCGATGGCCAGTTCCAGCGCTCGGGAGAGCGCGTCCTCGGCCGCGTTGTGGTTGCTGAGCGTGAGATGCAGTTCCCCCAGATCGTTGAGCGTCGACCCTTCCGCGTGAGAGTCCTTGTTCGCCCGCGCGGCCCGGGCCGCGATGGCCAGCCCGGCGGTCATGTCGTCGTAGAAGCCGTAGATGACGAAGGTGTCGTGCATGAGATGCGGAAGCGTGCACGCGTAGTCGAAGAGCTGGTGGTGCTCGGCGAGCGCGGCTAGCGCGGTGAGGTTGGTGCGTTCGCGCAGGAACCAGCGGTGGGCGGCGGCTGACGTCTCGAACTGTGTCGGGCTGATGTCCGGTGCCGGGTCGAGCCGCGGCGGGCGGTCGCGGTGCGGGTGCGCCACTCGGTGCGCGTTGTCCGCAGTGCTGCAGTAGTGCGACAGCAAGCGCCGCAACGGTTGCGGGTCGTAGTGCTGAGTGCTCAGGGTCTGCGCGTAGCGGTGGAAGATCGAGAGGATCCGGTAGCGATCCGTGTCGCCGGGCTGGTCGATCAAGTGCAGCGCGACCAGGGTCTCCAGCGCGCGCCGGGTTTCCGCGGCGGGGCGTCCGGCTGCGGACAGCAGGGTGTCGACGTGGATTTCCGCGCCGGGGTGGTGGCCGAAGAGCCGGAAGACGGCCTGGCTCGGCGGTTCGAGCATTTGGTACGACGAGGAAAACGCCGCGCGCAGGCTTTGGTCGTCGCCGTCGTCGCCGATGCTCAGGAGCCGTTCCGGGTCTCGCAGCTGGTCGAGCATGGTGCTGAGGCTCAGCCCCGGACGGCGGGCGGCGCTTTCGGCGATCAGGGTCAGCGCGAGGGGCAGTCCGTCGCAGAGGTGGGCGATCCGGCGGGCCGCGCCGGGTTCTCGTTCGCCGCGGCCGCGCAGGCGCCGGACGAACAGTTCCAGCGAATCGCGGTCGTCGAGGCGGTCGAGGCTGAGGGCGGCGAGTTCGTGCCGCCGGGTCAGCGCGCCGAGGCGGCGGCGCGAGGTGACGATCACCGCGCATTCGGACAGGGCGTGCAGCAGCCGGTCGACGTGTTCGGAGTTCTCCGCGTCGTCGAGGATGACCAGGACGGACCGGTCGGCCAATTGCTGGCGCAGGACCGCGGCGCGGGCTGTCGTGTCGACAACGTGGTCGACGGGGTAGCTGAGGGACTGGAGCAGCTGGTCGACCACATCCGCCGGTTCGAGCCTCGGGGCCGGGCCGAAGCCGTGCAGGTCGAGGTAGATCGCCCCGTCCGGGAACCAGCCCGCCGCCCGGTGCGCCCAGTGGACCGCGAGGCTCGTCTTCCCGATGCCGGGCGGGCCGCTGAGCACGACGGCGGGCGAGCGCGTCGGCGAGCCGGGGCGGAGCCATTCGTCCAGCGTTTCCAGCGCGTCGGCGCGGCTGATGAACCCGCGGAGATCGCGGGGAAGCGGATGGGTCGGCGGCGCGGCCCGGCGCACGGGGACGACGGGGGCGGGCGGGTTCTCGTAGCGGTCTCGGAGCTCGTCGTGGAAGGCGTGCAGCAGGGTCTTGGCGGTGTCGTCGGCGGCCTCGTTGAACCGGCGGTTGGCGTCGAGGAAATGAGCCTGGGCCTGCACGGACTGCCCGAGCGCGTAGTAGATCTGGAGCTGGAGCTTGACGAAAGCCAGCCGGCTGGCGTGCTCGGGAGCGAGTTCCTGCATCCAGCCCGCCGCCTCGTCGGGGCGGCCGAGTGCGAGCAATTGGCTCGTCAGGATTTCTCGCGCGGGAAGCAACATGGATTTGACTTTGTCCTCGCGCCAATTGCTCGCACGTTCGGTGCGGAGCTCGGCCAGTGGTTCGTCGCGCCACAAGGAAAGCGCGGACGCTGCTGATCCGTGTGCCGTTTCATGATCGGCGGAACGAGCGGCGTCGTGTGCTTTCCGAATTAGTTTACGAAAGGCCGCGACGTCCACGAGGTTCTCGTCGAGATCAACCAGATAGCCGTCGCCGGACCGGGTGATCGAGGTGGGCGAGTCCGCCTCGGCAAGGGCCTCGCGCAGCCGGTAGACCGCCTTGTACAGGGCTTCTTGCGGGTTTCCGGGCAGGTCGTCGTCCCACAGCCAGGAGATGAGGGCGTCCTGGGAAAAGCGCTGCCCCGGCCGGGTGAGCAGGACACCGAGAATATTCCGGGTTTGCCGCTGGCCCCACTGCTCATTCATCTTCCCGTGCATCCGCACCGCAGTCTGCCCGAGAATTCCGTAGGCGAAGTCCATTCGACGCCCCTCCCTCGTCGATTGCCCAGTTTCGCATTGATCCGGTCGATCGGCGACCGCTTTCGGGATAACGATCATCCGGGGAATTGCCTTGTCCGGTTTCGGTCCGCTTTGTGTCCAGCGGCGGGAAGCGTCCGGTCAGAACCGCGTCGCAGCCTCGGCTCGTCGGTTTGGTTCTGGACGGAGGGGATGAAGATGGCGCACGACGTGTGGGTCCGCGGTCCGATCGGTCTCGACGCAGCTTCACGGGTGACGCGGCCGGGCTGCCGCACCGTGCTGGCGGTCGTTCCGACCGTGACGGCGGGGACGCGGTTGTTCGAACTGATCTCGCTGCTCGAACGGGATCTGCGAGTGCAGGTGATGTTCACGGTGCCGCACAGCACCGACCGGTGGGCCGGGGTCGAGGAGTACGTGCGGGCGCAGCACGGGCTGCTGCTGCCTTGGGAGCAGGCGGTGGCGCATCGGTTCGACCTGGTTCTGGCGGCCAGCCATCGCCATCTCGACCAGGTACGAGGTCCGCTGATGCTGATCGGGCACGGGGTCGGGCAAGTTCGGCCCCGTCGGTTCAGCCGTAAGGGCGGGGCGACGGCCGAGACGACCGGACTGGACCGGGAGCTGATCACCTTTCGCGGGCGGGTGCTGCCCGCGGTACTGGGCCTCGCGACCGAATCGGAGATCGGCGTGCTGCGGGATCGGTGTCCGGAGGCGCTGTCCGCGGCGGTCGTGGCCGGTGACCTCTGCCTTGACGGGATGCGGGCGGCGGAGGGGCGGCGCGAGCGATACCGGCGGGCGCTGGGTGTCGGTTCGCGACGGCTGGTGGTGCTGAGTTCGACCTGGTTCACTGACTCGGCGTTCGGCCGCGTCCCGAGAATGTACGAAGCGATCGTGAACGCGCTGCCGGAAGACCGTTACGCGGTGGCGGCCGTGCTGCATCCGAACATCTGGGCGGTGCACGGACGGCGGCAGGTCACCGCCTGGCTGGGCGGGTGCCGGGGGCTGCGGGTGATCCCGCCCGAGCAGGGATGGCAGGCGACGATGATTGCGGCTGACTGGGTGATCGGCGACCACGGCTCGACCACGGGCTACGCGGCTGCCATGGGGAGGCCGGTGACGCTCGCGGCTCTCCCGGACGGGCAGGCGCGAACCGGAAGCGTCGCGGACATCGTGCGGGCGCGCACGAAGGCGTTGGACGCGGAGCAGCCGCTCGAATGCCAAGAGCAAGCCGCGATCGCCGCGGCCCCGAGACTCGCCGCGGAGGTGCTGCCGGCCGTCAGCTCGAGAATCGACTGCTCGGCCGGGATTTCGCGGTCAGCGATGTATCGGCTGCTGGGCCTGTCCGAACCGGACACGTTGGCGTATCCGCCGTTGCCCGCGATGCCCCGGCCGCTGCCCGGGTGGGGCTCGTGACCCCGGGGGTCGCGTGCGCGGCGCTCGCGCTGCCCGGACGCCGTGCGGTGCTGGTGCGGGTCGTCGACGTGGATCGAGCCGGACCCCGGCAGTCGGCCAGCGCGGACGTCGTGGTCCGAGTCCAGGCTGGTGCCGCGACGAGGTGCGAGGCCGACGAGCTGAGAGCGGAATGGCCGGGGGCGATCGCCGCGGCGGTGTGCTGGCGGGGCGGGGCGGCGTGGTCAGTGCGGCGGCTCGCCGGAATCCCCCATGAGGCGGCGGGCCTCGTCGAGATGGCGCTGGGCGTTTGCCTCGTCGCCGTGGCCGCGTTCGAGGTCGGCGAGCGCGGTGAGGACCTCGGCCTGGAAATGCGGTGATCGGAGGCGTTCGACGCCTTCGAGCGCGTGCTGGAGTTCGGTGCGCGCCCGGCGGTAGTCGCCCCGCCGGGCGTGGATCGCGGCCAGCGGGATCACGGCACGCGCGTGCTGGCCGGCGTCGTCCGCGTCCGCCATGATGGCGGCGGCTTCGGACAGTTCCCGCAATGCTTCGTCTTCTCGCCCCAGTTTGATCAGTAACTCGCCCCGGCGGCGCCGGGCCATGCCGACTCCGCGCGGAAGCCCGATTTCGGCGTGTTTCTCCGCGCTGCGCTCGTACAGTTCCAATGCGCCTTCGAGGTCGCCGCGGCCGCGGGCGTCCCGGGCTATCCGGGACAGCGCTGTGGCCTGCGTTGGCCCATGCTGTTCCCGGTCGCCGATCTCGAGCGCCGAGGTGTGGTGGGCGGCGGCTTTCTCGAACTGCCGCAGCCGGTCGTAGACGTAGCCGGCCTGGCTGTGCAGCCGGGCTTCGACCAGCGGCTGCTCGCACCGCCGGGCGGCCTCGATTCCGGCCGTGCAGAGCTCCAGGAACGGTTCGTAATCCCGGTGGTGCAAGAAAAATCCCCACGACGCTTCGGCGAGCTGCCACAGTTCCTCGTCCCAGCCGCGGGCCGAGGCGGCGTTCGCGACGGCGTTGATGACCGGCCGGTCTCGTCGCCACCAGTTCACCGCGTCGTCCCGGTCGGCGAAAGATCCCGTCGCCGCAACGGTTTCGGACGCGAAGGTCGGGCGGAAGGGGTGGATGAGCTCGCTCGCGGTGACGGTGTGGTCGCGGTACCAGCGGGTGTAGCGGTGCACGAGGTAGTCCCGGTCGGCCTCGGCGTCCTGGCGTTCCGCGCGCACGCGGGCGTCGTGGCGGACGACGTCGTGCTGTGCCACGGTTTCGTCCTCCAGCTCGTGGAGGAGATTGGCTTCGATCAGCTCGTCGACGGCGTCGTCAAGGTGGGTGGGCGAACTCTGCAAGGTGTCGGCGAGCGCGTCGACGGTGTGATGGGGGCCGGGCAGGATGCCGCAGGTTCGGTAGAGCCGGGCGGCCGAGTCGTCGAGCGTGGCATACGAGGCGTCGAAAACCGTTGAGAGCGCCGGGAAATCTCCGACTGGACGGATACGTCCGCGGCGGGCTTCCTGGTGCGGCTTGCGTCGTGGCCGGGCGCGCAGTCTCGCTCCGGTGATGGCGAGCGCCAGCGGGAGGCCGGCGCAGGCGGTCAGCAGGTCTTGCGCGTCGTCGTGGCTGATCTGCCGTTGTCCGGCGCGGGCGAGCACCTCGCGGGCGGGCTGGTCCGGAAGCGGGCCGAGCGGAAGGATCTCCGCGCCGTCGAGCGCGAGACTGGTCAGCTGCGACCTGCTGGTGACGAGCACGACCGCGTGGGCGCTGGACGGCAGCACGGCGCGGGCGTCGGCGCTGTGCACGACGTCGTCGAGCAGCACGGCGAACCGGCGATCCGCCGTCGCCGCACGGAATTCGGCGGCCCGGTGGGCGAGCGAGGCGGGGATGTCGTCGGCCGGGATGCCCAGCGCGGCAAGGAAGCCGTGCAGTACGCCGCTCGCGGATTCCGCGGTTTCGGTTCCCTCGGAGGAAAACCTCGCGCAGAGGATGCCGTCCGGGAACTGGGCGCGGTGCTGGTGCAGCCAATGCAGGGCGAGCGCGGTTTTGCCGATCCCGCCGACGCCGGTGAGCACGACGACCGACGGGGCGGGGTCGGACCGGAGCCGGATTTCGTCCAGCCGGGCCAGTTCCGCGGTGCGGCCGAGCAGCACGGGCGGTGCGGGAGGAAGCTGGACCGGCGCCCGCACCGGTCTGCCGGATGCTACGGTTGCCCCTGGTCGCGCTTCAGTCATTCCGCACCCCCAATTATTCCTCCCTACCTGCTTCGGGTGGCAAAAGAAACGGAATGCGGCGGGAATCACCCACCCCTGAGGTGCTGCTCAGGGTCGCTGGGCGTCGCCGGGCATGCGCCGTTCGAGAGCATTCTGGCCGCCATGTGGGCGTATGGTGACTTTTTCCCGGAGCAGCAAGCGACGGATAGTTCCATAGGACGCCTGATGCGTGTCCGCGATGCTCTGAATAGTAGAGCCAGATTGGTACTCGCGGACTATTCGCGGTACGTCGAGTTCCCGGCGCACTCCCTGGCGGATTTCCGGCAGCACGGCGCCTTCCTGGCGCAGCAGCCGTCCGGTCCAGCTGAGCGACAGGCCGTGTTCCCTGGCGATCTCGGTGATCGACGCTCCGGCCCGCCAGGATTCGAGCATCCGGCGATTCCGCTCGGTCCGATTCGCGTGTGCCTCGTCCGGCGTGTCCATGCAAGCGCTCCCGCTGCTGGGCCTGAAGGTGAACGACCCTCCATTATCGGCCTCGCTGGCGCGGAATGTGAACCTACGAACGTGGTGCATAGGAGCGAAGGTTGTTTGTTATCAAATGGTTACGCAAGTGCGCGAAAGGGGGATTGAATAATGAGCGCATTACGGTGGTTTTTGCGAAGTCAGGGTGGCCGGGTGATCTCGTCCCGGCTATCGGGAATGGCTGCCGGTCAGTGCGGCACCCAAAGGGTGACCCGGGTGCCGTGGCCCGGCGTTGATTCCACTTGTCCGGTGCCGCCGACCTCGGCAAGGCGTGCTTCGATCGACTGCTGGATGCCGAAACCCGGGCCGCGTTCGCGTACGTCGAAGCCGCGGCCTTGGTCCCGGGCGACCACCGCGGTGCCGCCGTCGCGTTCTTCCACCCGGAGCACGACGCGGCTGGTTCCGGCGTGCTTCACCGTGTTGCGCAACGCTTCTCGTACTGCTTCGCACATCGCGGTGCGGCGATCGACGGAAAGACGGTCGTCGTCAGCGAAATCGGCAGCCACGAGCTGGGTGCGCAGGCCCTCGCGGGCCATGTCGGCGGCGACGTCGGCCAGTTCGACCACGAAGCCGCGTCTCGTGCGCGGTTCGATCGGTTCGGTGATGCTCCGGCGGAGTTCGGCCGCCTCGGCGTGCGCGACCGAGCGCAGCTGGGCGAGCCGTTCGGCGGCGTGGTCGGCGTCGTCGGAGGGGGAGATAGCGAGCGCTTCAAGGGTCTGCAGCACGCTGTCGTGCAGCAGCCGCTGGGTGCGTTTGCGTTCGGCTTCCTGTCCGCGGCGCAGGCCGATGTCCAGCGCGAAGCGGGTGCCGACGCCCAGCAGCACCAGGATCCCGCACGCCACCACGATCGACACGGCCAGCGCGACGAGACAGCCGATCGACCGGTTGATCGCGAGATGGTCGTCCAGCCGCAGACCGCCCGCCAGGGTCAGCAGGACGCGCACCGGGACGGCGGCGGCGAGCAGCAGCAACGCCGCGGGCAGCCCGGACGTTCCGGCCCACATCGCCACCGAGCCGACCAGCCACGTCCAGGTGACGTCGATCGCGAACGGCTGCACCGAGTCCGGCGCGAGCACCGCGGTCAGCAGGTTCAGCGCGAGTCCCGCGCAGAGGTCCGCGGCGAGCACCCGCCGCGTGCGCCGCGCGGGCAGCCCGCCGGAGCGCAGCAGCCACCACAGGAACGCGGCGTTCGCGGCGACGCCCAGCACGGCCGCGGGCAGCACCGGGAACAGCCCGGTGCTGCCGTTGGCCGCGGCGAACCCGATGAACACCTTCACGAACGCGGCGATCCGGTAGGCGACCGGAACGACGACCCAGTACCGCGCGGCGCGGGCCAGCGTCGCGTCGCCGACCGCGGCGAGGTCCTCGCCCGCGTCCGGCCGCTCCGGCGGGCTGCCGCGATGCAGCAGGGTCCGCACGAAGTCCCGGCGCGGTACGGCAAAACCCGGTACGGGCATCGTCCCTCCCCGTGTCTTCGGCGAGGATATTCGATTGGTGTAGTCCAGTGTGGAAACGCCGGGTCACGCTCTGGACATGGTTAGCCGCCACAGCATCGTCCGCTCCCGGGAACGCTGCGCGTGCAAGGGATCGGCACTGTCCGTGGCGCTTCGGTGCCGTGGCGTGGTTTCCCGGCGTCCCGCGACCTCGAGCCCGGCGGCGGAGATCCGGTCGAGCAGTTCGGCCCGCGTCCGCAGGCCGAGGTGTTCGGCGAGGTCCGACAGGATCAGCCAGCCTTCGCCGTGCGGCGTCAGATGATCCGGGAGTCCGCCGAGGAAGCGGTTCAGCATGGCGGACGAGGCGTCGTAGATCCCGAGTTCCAATGCCGAAGTCGGGTTTCCGGGCAGCCAGGGCGGATTGCAGACGACCAGATCGGCACGCCGCCGCGAGGGCCAGAGATCGGCTTCGAGGACGCGGACGCGGTCGGACAGACCGAGTCGCCGCAGGTTGTCGCGTGCGCAGCGTACGGCGCGCGGGTTCAAGTCGGTCGCCACCACTTCGGCGGCACCGCGCCGGGCGAGAATGGCGGCGAGCACTCCGGTGCCGGTGCCGAGATCGAAGACGACCGGGGAACCCCTGCCCGGCAACGGTTCCCGCGCGACAAGATCGAGGTATTCGCTGCGTGTCGGAGCGAACACGCTGTACGCGGGAGACAGTCGAGCGTTCAACGCCTTGATGTGTATGCCTTTCTGGTGCCATTGATAAGCGCTCAGGGCGCCGAGCAGCTCACGCAACGAGATCAACGTGCCGGGTAAACCGCCGAACGCGTGCTCGCAGGCGGCTCGGATTTCGGGGGCTCGGCCCAGCCGCAACGAATGATCAGCCTCTACTGAGACCAGGACTTTTCCGAGCAGCGTGGCGCGTTCCGAACGCGCTGAACGCACCTCGGCGAACGAACCCGAGCGCTGGGGAAGCCGACGGTCCATGGCGCGCACAAGCTGCCGTGCGTTGGGAAAATCGCCGCGCCACAGCATTCCGGTGCCAGCGCGGGCATGCCGCAGTGCCGCGGCAGCGGTCAGCCGGTCATCGACGACGACAATGCGGCCCGGCGGCGGAGTTCCGTTTCCGGAATGCCAGCGGGCGGTGTGGGTGTTTCCGTTTTCGGTCCACTGAACGGTGGACATGAATGCTCCCGGGAAGGGTCGAAGGGCCAGGCAGCCGTCGACGCTTCGCGGAGAGCAGGCGAGGATTCCCGCCGGTCAAGACAGCGGCGTACCCGCGTGCTCCCGCGAAACGCGGGAGAAGCGGTCGCCGAGAACCATGCCCATCAGCATGGAACCTCACTTCCTTCGAAAACTCAGTGGTGCGTAACGGAATGGTGGGTCGTTCCGGTGCTGTGGCCCTTCGTCGCGACGAAGTAGACGATCGCCGCGATCACGATCAGCGCGAGGACCACCGCGACGGCGATCTTGACCTTGCTCCACGGACGCTGGCCGTGGATCTCGCCGGTGCGGCCGTTGACGAGGATCTGCCAGTTCTTCCCGGCGTACACATAGGTCGCGACCCACACCGGCAGCAGCATCAGCTTGAAGGTGACGTTGTTGTGCTGCGTGTCGACCGAATTCAGCTGCTGAGTGTCGCCGCCGATGTCGTGCTTGCAGTCGTCGGCGATGACCGGCGCCATCCGGTTTTTCGCCTCTTCGAAGCCGTTCTCCGGCTCCACGTCGTACCGCAGCGCGAAGTGCCCGGAGAGGAACTGCGGCTGGTACGGCGCGGAGTCGAGCAGCGGCCACGGCGCGAGTTTGTCCAGCTCCGGCAGCGGCAGCTGGGTGCTCGCCGGGACCAGGACGTCGTCGAAGTTCCGCGCGACCCGTCCGCGCGCCGGGTACCAGCGCGTATGGCGAACTTCGCGCGTCTTGCGCTCGCCGTTCTCGTAGTAGCTCTCGGTGACGTAGTAGTACTCGCCGCGCGCGCCGGTGTAGACCGACACGGTCTGCGAGTCGTACGTCCAATGCGGGATGTACGTGCTCTTCGTGGACTCCGCGGTGGTGACCTTCTTCAACGCGGTCGGCGCGAACCAGCGTGAGGACGTCCACTTCTTCAGGTGCGTGCTGACTGCGGGACGGTCGAACGCGAACGGCAATACGCCTTCGGGGACCAGCTGACCGGACGCTCCTGGCTCGATGACCAGCGGCGCGCCGCAGAACTGACACATGCTGGCGGTCTCGTTGGTTTCCGTCCGGGCCGCGCACCGCTGGCACACGAAGACGTACTTGCCGATCGACCCCACCGGCTTGCGCGCCAGGTTCGCCAGCTCGGCGAAGGGGATCTCGCGGATCTCCCGCTCGCCGGCGGCGATCTCCTGCCGGAATCCGCAGTACGGGCACTGCATGGCCGTCGTGCCCGGCGCGAACTCCAGGCGCGCGCCGCAGCCGCCGCACGGGTAGGTCGTGTTGGCCACGCCTTCCTGCGGGAAGCGCGGTTCAGTCATGGGTCCCCCAGAAGGTTGATGCGGCTCAGGACGGCGGCAGCGGCGGCGGGGCCGCGCCGAACAGCGCCGACACCTCCGGCACCTGCGCGGCCGCGGTCCACTGGGCCATGCCGGCCTTCCACACCAGCGTGTCCTGGGCGAGCGTGCCCGCCGAGATCTGCTGGCCGAGGCCCGCGCGGTCGAACGGGCCGAGCTGCTGGCCGTTCGCGCCGATGAACCACTGCTCGCCCTGCGGCAGCGGCGGCGGCATCTGCGGCGGGGCCTGCTGGTACTGCGGCTGCTGCGGGGCCTGCTGGTACTGCGGCTGCTGGTATTGCTGGGGAGCCTGCTGCTGGTACTGCTGCGGGGCGGGCTGCTGCTGCGGTCCGGCCGCGCGCTGGCCGAGCGCCATGCCGAGGCCGATGCCCAGCCCCTCGCCCGCGCCGCCCTGGTTGTTCGCCGCCGCCTCGATCGCGTTCGCGGACTGGAACTTCGTGTACTGGTCGAGGTCGCCGACCACGCCCATCTGGGTCCGCTTGTCCATCGCGGCCTCGACCTCGGGCGGCACCGAGATGTTCTCGATCATGAACTTCGAGATCTCGATGCCGACCTCGCGCAGTTCGAGGTTCAGCGCGACCGCGATCTTGCCCGCGATCTGGTCCTGCTGGGTGACCAGGTCGAGCATCGGCACCTGCGCGGCCGCGATCGCGGGCCCGAGCTTGCTGATGACCATGCTGCGCAGGTAGTCCGACACCTCTTCGGTGCGGAACTGCGGGTCGGTGCCGGCCAGCTCCTTCAGCAGCGCGACCGGCTCGACGACGCGGATCGCGTACCCGCCGAACGCGCGCAGCCGGACCATGCCGAACTCGGCGTCGCGCAGGATGACCGGGTTCTGCGTGCCCCATTTGAGGTCGGTGAACTGCCGGGTGTTGACGAAGTACACCTCGGCCTTGAACGGCGAGTTGAACCCGTACTTCCAGCCCTTGAGGGTGGACATGATCGGCATGTTCTGCGTCTGCAGCGTGTACATGCCCGGCGGGTAGGCGTCGGCGACCTGGCCCTCGTTCACGAACACCGCGGCCTGCGATTCGCGGACGGTGAGCTTGGCGCCCATCTTGATCTCGTTGTCGTAGCGCGGGAAGCGCCACACGATGGTGTCCCGGCTGTCGTCGGTCCACTCGATGATGTCGATGAACTCGCCGCGGATCTTGTCGAAGATGCCCACGTCTGACCCCTCGTCGTTGCCTCGTGCCCGCGGGCCACAGTACAGTGCGCGACCCGCGGCGGATCACTCCGGCGCGGCCGCCTCGCGCCAAAAGTCCAGCATGTGCGGTATGCCACCGGGCCCGTCCACCGCGCGCTGGGTGAGAAGAATCGCCACCGAACCGGTCGATGGCGTGAGGTAGGCGCTGGTTCCGGTGCCGCCGACCCAGCCGTAGCGGCCCGCGACCTGCCACGGCTGTGTCGGCTCGACGTCGACCGCGCCGCCGAACCCCCAGCCCTGGCCTTCGAGGAAGACCGGATTGGCCGTGATCTGTTCCGCGGTGAGGTGGTTGGTCGTCATCTGCCGGACGGATTCCTTCGACAGCAATCCGTCGCCGTCGGAAAGGAGCATTCGGGCAAAGCGGTGCCAATCGTCTGCCGTGCCGGCCAGCCCGCCGGATCCGGCCGGGAACGGCGGCACCTCGCGCCACTGGCCGTCCGGGGCGTCAGCCAGCTCCAGGCCGTTCTCGCCCTCGCGGTAGTAGCTGGCGAACCGGTGTCGTTTGGCGGCGGGGACCTCGAACGCGGTGTCGGTCATGCCGAGCGGCTCGAACACCCGCTCGGCGAGGAAATCCGGCAGCGACTGGCCGGACGCGCGGGCGATGAGGATGCCTTGCAGGTCAGCGCAGGTGTCGTACAGCCAGGCCTCGCCGGGCTGGTGCAGCAGCGGGATGCGGGCCAGCCGGGCGAGCCACTCGTCGGGCTCCGGGCGCAGCCGGACCTCGCGGCCGTCGGTCTGCACCGTGAACAGCTCCTGGACCTGCGGGAGGGAGAAGTCCGACGGGAAGCCGTATCCGGCGCGGAAGGTCAGCAGGTCGCGGACGGTGATCGGCTTTTCCGCGGGCACGACGTCGTCGACCGGGCTTCGCGGCGTCCGCACGACCATCGGGTCGGCCAGTTCGGGCAGCCATTCGGCGATGGGGGTGTCCAGGTCGAACCGGCCGTCCTCGATCAGCAGCAGTACCGCGGCCGCGGTGATCGGCTTGGTGATCGAGGCGAGGCGGAAGATGGAGTCGCGGGCCATTGGCGCGGTGCCCTCGGCGTCGAGGGATCCCAGCGAGGTCACCTGGACGTCGTCGCCGTGCGCGATCAGGGCTACCGCGCCCGGGACGAACCCGGACTCGACGTGGCGGCGCAGGGTTTCGTGCGGCATCGGTTCGTTGTCCCTTCGCGGGCGGATGTTCCGCGGGGTGGTCGTTGCCGGGGTTTCCCGCCGGACATCCGCCCGGCGCGGATCACTCTAACGGCGCAACGCGGTGGTCGGGTCCGATTCGGAGTACCTGCCCGGCCCAGTTTTCGCGCAGCCGCCGGTCGTGCGTGGCGGCGACGATCGCGCCCGGACTGGTGCCGAGGGCGTCCTCCAGTTCGTCGCACAGCGTGGGGGAGAGGTGGTTGGTCGGTTCGTCGAGCAGCAGCAGGTGCGGCGGGTCGGCGATGAGGAGCGCGAGCGCGAGACGGCGGCGCTGGCCGACGGACAACTCGCCGACAGGCCGGGAAGCTTCGCGATTTGTCAGCAGCCCCAATGAGTTCAGCGGGACGGCTGCGACGCGTTCTGGACCCAGTGCGGCGAGGTAGGTGGCGCGGGCGGTGCGTTGCGGACGGGCGAAAGTGGTGTCCTGGCTCAGGATTCCGGTGCTTAGGCTGGGTTGTCGGGTTACGCCTGCTGCGGTGAGGTCTCCGGACAGGAGCAGCAGCAGCGTTGACTTTCCCGCACCGTTCGGGCCGGTGACCAGCAGCCGGGTGTCGGTCTGGATTTCCAGCCGGTCTAAGGAAAGTCGGTCGGTCAGGTGCACATTATCCAGCGTGACAAGGGTTTCTTGCGGGTTTTCGACGGCCAGCGCTCGCGGGCGGAACCGGAGCGGCGGCGGTGGCGCGGGAAGCTGGGCGCGTTCCCGCTCGTCCAGCCGTCGCGTGGTGGCCCGGGTCCGGCGGGAGATCTGGTTCTGCACCCGGCCGGACCTGCGGCCGAGCCCCATTTTCTCGTTGTCCGGTGCGAGACGGCCCGGCGCGACCCGATGCGCGGTGACGCCGAGCGAGTCGCGCAGTTCCTCCAATTCCTCCTGCTCTTCGAGGTACTGCCGTTCCCAGCGCTCGCGTTCGGCCCGTTTCCAGCCGAGGTATTCGGTGTAGGCGCCGCCGTGGCGCACCGGGCCGTCCGGGGCCGGGTCGAGGTCGAGGATGTCGGTGCACACCGCGTCGAGGAACGCTCGGTCGTGGCTCGCGAAAACGACGGTGCCGGGCAGTTCGCGCAGCTGCGCTTCGAGGAACGCGGCGGCTTCGGCGTCGAGGTGGTTGGTCGGTTCGTCGAGCAGCACCGCCGACGGACGGCGGACCAGCAGCCCGGTCAGGGCGAGCCGCCCGCGCTGGCCGCCGGAAAGGGAGCCGAGCGTGCGCCCCCGGTTGATCCCTTCTAGACCCAGCCCGGTGAGCACGATCTCCGCCCGCCGATCCGCGTCCCACGCCTCGTGTTGCTGCGCCTGGTCGAGCAATTCGGCGTACTTGGCCAGCAGCGCGGCATCTTCGGGCGCGTCGGCGAGCAGCGCGGCGACCCGGTCAAGCTCGGCCAGCGCTTCGCGGGCCGCGGCGAGGGCTTGATCGAGGACGTCCGCGACCGTCTCGGCCGGGTCGAACGGCATTTCCTGGTGCAGGAAGCCAAGATCCGGCGGCCGCACGACCTCGCCGCGATCCGGTGCGTCCACGCCCGCGAGCACTCTCAACAGCGTCGATTTCCCGGTGCCGTTCTCGCCGATCACCCCGATCCGGCGGCCAGGGGCGGCGGTGACCGACACTCCGTCGAGCACGCGCCGTTCCCCGAGCACCCGCACGATCTCGTGCGCGCGCAGGGCGGTCATTCCGTGATCCCGGCCGTTTCCCGGAGCTGCCCGTTTTCCAGTCGCAGCCAGCGGTCGACGCCGATCTCGGCCAGGAACCGCTCGTCGTGGCTGACCACCACGAACCCGCCCTGGTAGGCGTTGAGCGCGCTCTCCAGCTGGCCGGCGCTGACCAGGTCGAGGTTGTTCGTCGGCTCGTCGAGCAGCAGCAATTGCGGGGCAGGCTCGGCGAAGAGGACGCAAGCGAGCGTCGCGCGCAACCGTTCGCCGCCGGACAGCACCCCGACCGGCAAGTGCGCTCGTGCGCCACGAAACAGGAAGCGCGCCAACAGGTTCATCCGGTCCGCGGGCAGCATTTCCGGTGCCGCGTCGGCGAAATTCTCCGCTACGGTGCGTTCGGAATCCAGCAGATCGAGCCGCTGCGACAAATACGCGATCCGCCCGTCCGCCCGGCTGATCTCGCCCGCGTCCGGCGTGAGCGTGCCGTGCATCAGCCGCAGCAACGTCGACTTGCCCACGCCGTTCGGCCCGGTGAGCGCAATGCGTTCGGGACCCCGGATCGACAGCTCCGCGCCCTCGCCCGCGAACAGCCCGCGCACCCGGAGATGCTTGCCGGCAAACAACGTCCGCCCCGCCGGTACCGCTGTTTTGGGCAGCTCCAGGCTGATCTTCTGATCCTCCCGCAACGACCGCTCCGCCTGGTCAAGCTTGGCCTTCGCCGCACTGACCCGCGCCGCGTGCGTACCGTCCGCCTTCGCCGCGGACTCCTGCGCGTTGCGTTTCATCGTGCCCGCGAAGATCTTCGGCAGACCGGCGTTGGACAGATTGCGCTTCGCGTTGCTCGCCCGTTTGTCCGCGCGTTCCCGGGCTTGCTGCATTTCGCGCTTCTCGCGTTTGACCTCTTGTTCGGCGTTGCGGATATTCTTCTCCGCGACCTCCCGTTCGGCCTGCACGCTCTGCTCGTACTCGGTGAAATTTCCGCCGTAGAACCGGATTTCGTCCGCGCCGAGTTCGGCGACGCGATCCATCCGATCGAGCAGCGCGCGGTCGTGGCTGACCACGAGCAGGCAGCCGGACCAGTCGGAAAGCACTGAGTAGAGCTGCTGGCGGGCGGTGTGGTCGAGGTTGTTGGTGGGCTCGTCGAGCAGCAGGACGTCCGGGCTGCGCAGCAGCTGCGCGGCGAGCCCGAGGGAGACGACCTGGCCGCCGCTGAGCGTGCCGAGCAGCCGGTCGAGCGTGAGATCGCCCAGGCCGAGCCGATCGAGCTGCGCACGGGTGCGGTCCTCGATGTCCCAGTCCGCGCCGATGGTGGTGAAGTGCTCCTCGGCCGCGTCGCCCTCCTCGACGGCTGAGATTGCTTTGAGGATCGCGTCGATGCTGAGCACCTCGGCGACCGTGCGGTCCGCGGTGAGCGGCAGGTCCTGGGGGAGATACCCGAGCACCCCGTCGACGGTGACACTCCCCGCCGCGGGCTTGAGCTGCCCGGCGATGAGCTTCAGCAGAGTGGACTTCCCGGCCCCATTGGGCGCGACAAGCCCGGTGCGGCCTGCCGGGAAGGTGGCGGAGAGCTGGTCGAAGACGAGGGTGTCGTCGGGCCAGGAGAAGGAGATCCCGGACAGGACAATACGAAGATCGGACATGGTGCGGCCTCGCGGTGGATCGGCAGGGCGTGTTAGTCCCCGCTGGTGGTGGTGTGGACGACTTGGGTAGGGCCGTTCGCGACCTGCCGCCCGGCTGGTGCCTGGGCTTCATCCGATCGGCGCGTTCGCCGGTGATCGGATGCCTCGCAGCCCGTGGGTCCGGTGGCGTACGTTCGCCTGACCAGCACGGGAACCTCCACGCGCGGCTGGGGCCGCGCAGGGATCAGCGAGGGGCCGGTGCCGTGACGGCCCGTGCCCCGGGCTCACCCGGAGATGTCGTCTTCACCTGCCACGATAGGAATCCTCTGGATCGGGGCTGCTGTCCGTTGGCCAGGGTACCAGGAAGCGGAGGATGCGCATCCGGGTTCCACTGTGGACGGCGAGGGAGCAGAAGCAGGACAACTTCACTCCGGGGGCAGGCAGTCAGCTTGGCGAGGGCCAAAGGCTTCTCCACGGAGTGGTGCGCTGCGAGAACGCCAAGAGCGGAGATCGAAGCGTTGGCGCTCCCGAGACATCGGCGAAATCGCCATCGAACATCTCGACTCGCGAACCGCGAGTTTCCTCACTGAGTGCTTCTCCGGCGTAACGAGCGATATCGATCCGCTCCCATGCCTGGGCGAGCTTCAGTTGCGACCCCGGTCCGCTCGCCCTGCGTCTAACGTACCGGCAGCGGCGGTGCACATTGCCGTTACTGCCGCGGTCGCAGCTTCGATAGCTTCACTGAACCCTTCGAGGATTTCTGGCAAATAGCGGAGCGACCGGCTCCCCGCCAGCACGAGTGATGTGGCTTCCCTTGTGCTCTGCAGCGGAACCAGATTGTCGGGGACAGCCCGCCGAACCCGCTCGATTACGTACGGATCCACGTCCCCGGCCGTTTCCAGACAGGCGGCAGCGAGCAGCCGCAGCCTGCGGGCGTGCCTGGGCTCGCTGTCTGCCCGGTCCATAATCTCGTTGAGCAGCTTTGTCGCCTGGTGGTACTTCGCGTGTCCGCAGGCCATCACGACAATCTCGAGCCAAGTGTCTCGGTGGGCATTGGCGATCAGCCAGTCGATGGACCCGGCCTCGGTCGCTTCACTAGCGGCCAGGTATTCCTGGAACGTCCGGTGCACGAAGTCGATCCGGCCAGCCGCCGGGGCCTGCAGCACACCGCTCCGTTCCACCAGATGCTTCACCACTTCGTCCGCGCTGCGGTCGATGTGCGGTAGCGATTTCAGCCGGTATGCCAGGTGTTCCCGGACTTCGGCGATTGGCAGTTCGGCCTTGTTCCCCGGAACCAGTCGCCAAGCCAGATGCCCCAGCAGAACGTGCTTCTGCTGCTCCGTAAGCAGAACCGGGATGTCGCGCTCGGTGTCGCGCGCGTGCACGAGCATCGACAAAGCGTGACGATACAAGGTCATCCGGTCTCGCGGAAGCTCCGAACGATTCGAGAGGTTCAACGAGCACAACATCGCGCACAGCAACGGATTCGCCGCGAGCGAGCGCAGATGAGGAGCGTTGTCGAGTTGGCCCAGCAACCTGCGCTGCGCGCCGGAGAGATCGGCATTCGGACGGACGTGCGCGGCGGCTTGGTGCCAGCGTTCCACTAGCACGCGGATGTCGGTCGCGGTCATCGGTTCCAGCACGACCGAGTCGAAGCGCTTTGATTTCAGCCAGCGCTGATCGACGGCCGCGGTGCGGGAGGTGACCACGATCCGCGCCGAGGGATAGCTCGAACCGAGTTCGCCCAGCCAGGTCTTGACCTCCCGCCGACGGGCGGGTTGCACCTCGTCCACCCCGTCGACGAGGACGATCGCCTTCCCGGTGCGGAGCACCTCGTCGGCCCAGCCGGGAGGGACCCGGTCGCGCAGCGTCGGCATCGCCAGTGCGACGAAGCCGTCCGGTGCCGGTAGTGGGCCGTCGGGCAGGCTGCGCAGGCGGACCGGGAACGGGACGAAACCGTTCCACTCGGCCAGCCGTCCGGTGAACGTGCCGCGGGCGGCGGTGACGGCCAGCCAGTCCAGCAGGGTCGTCTTTCCTGAACCGGCCTCGCCTCGGACCAAGGTTCTGCCCGAGCGGTGGATCGCCTTCTCTGCCCGGACGGTGCCGCCGAACTGCTGGCCGAACCAGTCCGGTTGGCGGGGTTCTCGCCGACGCGGGGTTTCGCCGGATACTTTCATGCACAGGTACGCGACCGTCAACGGAAGTGTCGGCTGGTCCTCCATCGTCAGCCCGAGCAGTTCGAGGTGGTCCAGCTTGGCCGCCAGCATCCGCAGGTACTCGTCGCGGAACGGGGCGTGGCCGATGCCCGCCTTGGCCAGGCTCGTCTTCGGGAGCCGGGCCATCATCTCCTCCAGCTGATTGGACTGCTGATTCTGCCGCTTCAGCACCTCCACCAGCTCCGTCGGCGGGAAGGACGGCAAATGCCGCACGATCAGGACCAGATGACGGCACGACTGATCCAAAGCCACGTCATACAGCGCCGCCCCCGCAGCCGACAGGAACTCGCTGGCCGGGCACTGAACGCGCACCCGCCGGGCCAGCTGCTCCTCGTCGGCGTCGTCGGCGAGGAGGGACCTGTCGGAGAGGTCTACCTGGTCCAGCGCGTCTTCGACGGCGGCGAACACAACACCGGACTCGGCCTCCGGCAACGCGGCATATTCGTTCCGCAGCACCGGTTCCAGCTCAGTCGCCACCTGGGTTCCGATGGTCTGCAGCAGCCGATCCAGGTTCGCCTGTCCGAGCGGCCCGGCACCGGCAGCGAGTTCGACCAGGCTCAGTCCGCGGGTCTTCCGGTCCTTCCATCGCTGCAACCACGACTTAGCCGCGTGTGTCGCGATTTTCCCGCCGATCTTGACCGCACCCGCTTCCAGCCCGCTCATGACGCACCACCGTAGCGAGTCAAAGGCGCACAGTGGAGCGGTTCAGAACGTCTGGCCCAGCCGTTCCAGCAACGGTGCTGCCTCCTTCAGCACCGCCAGCTCCTCCGGCGAAAAGCCCGAGCTGAGCGAAGCCGCGAACTGGCGCATCCGGGCGTCGCGGCGGGCGCGCAGCACCTCGCTGCCCTCGGGGGTCAGCGAGACGATCATCTGGCGTCCGTCGGCGGGGTCGGCGTCGCGGGTGACGAAACCGCGCGTGGCCAGGCCGCTGATGGTCGTGCTCATGGCCTGCGGGGTGATTTGCTCGGCGCGGGCCAGCGCGGCGGTGGTGGCCGGGCCGTCGCGGTCCAGGCGGGACAGCGCGGAGCGTTCCGGCAGGGACAGTTCGGCCGCGACCTGGCTTTGGCGCAGCCTGCGGGCGATCAGGCTGACCGCGCCGTACAGCGTCGCGGCCAGTTCGTCGGGGGCGGACATGGGAAGAGGCTAGAGCAGGTACTCCGTGACAGCCGTGAGGTCGCCCGCGTCCGAGATCAGGCCGACGTAGCCGTCGGGGCGGAGCAGGACCAGGGTGCGGTCGGTCGGGGAGTACGCGCGGGCCAGGTGTCCGGAGGAATCGGCGACCTCGTCCTCGGCGGCGGCCTCGGGAACGACATGGAAGGTGCGGACAGCGGACTCGAAGCGGGGGCCGAAGTTCAGCAGGGTGAACTGGCCGCCGCGGGTGAGGTCGAACAGGCGGCATTTGCCGGTCGTGGTGGTGAGGCCGGGGGCGTCGGGAGCGCGGTCGCCCGCGCGGAGCTGCGCGGAATCGGCACGGTCGTCGCGGGCCAGGACGGAACCGCGGTAGTTGACGTTGAGCTGGGTCGTGTCCCGGTCGCTGCGGATGGGGATGCTCTTCTGTTTGGCGGCCTCGGCCAGCCGCGCGGTCGACAGCTGCAGCACGCCGATGGCGATCGGGCGGCGTTCGGACTCGTAGGTGTCCAGCAGCCCCGGCACCCCGGTGGCGAGTTTCCAGCCCAGGTTGTGCGCGTCCTGGATGCCGGTGTTCATGCCCTGGCCGCCGGCGGGGGAGTGCACGTGCGCGGCGTCGCCGGCGAGGAAGACGCGGCCCTCGCGGTAACGGTCGGCCAAGCGGGTGTTGGAGCGCCACACGGACGTCCATTCCGGGGTGTGCAGGCGGATGTCGGTGCGGCCGCTTCGCCGGTCGAAGATCGTTTGCAGGGTGGAGAGGTCGAGGTCGGATTCGCCGAGGATGGGCGCTTGGTACTGGAACAGGTTGGTGGACGGCAGCGGGCAGAGGCTGACGAAACCCTCCTCGCAGCGCCACATGTGCCAGGCGTCGCGGTCGAGGCCGTCGACGGCCAGGTCGGCGACGATCATCCGGATCCGCTCGTCCGTCTCGCCTTCGAACGCGATCCCGGCTTGTTTGCGGACGACGCCGCGGCCGCCGTCGCAGCCGATCAGCCACTCCGCGCGGACGGTTTCGGTCCGGTCGCCGGTGCGCAGCACTGCCGTCACGGCGTCGGCGGATTGGTCGAAACTCTCGAGTGCGGTGCCGAATTCGACCGTTCCGCCGAGTTCGGCCAGCCGCAGGCCGAGGGTTTCTTCGACCCGCCATTGCGGCGTGATGACCGTTGCGGGGTAAGGAACATCGGGTCGTTCCTCGTAGGTCGGGCCGCCGCTCGTCTGGCCGTCGGGGCTGGTCAGGCGGATCGGCATCGCGGCCTGGCCGTTGGCGAGAATACGGTCGATGACGCCCAGGTCGTCGAACACCTCGAGGCTGCGCGGCTGCAGACCCTTGCCGCGCGACCCCGGGCGAAGGCCGGGTGACGCTTCGATCAGCCGGAACGCGACGCCGCGCCGGGCGAGTTCGCAGGCCAGCGTGAGCCCGGTCGGGCCCGCTCCGGCGATCAGGACCGGCAATTCCGGCGTGGACAGGTTTGCTTGCGACATTTCCAACCCCCTGGCTCCGAAGAACTCCTGGCCGCCAGAGTAGGGAAACTTGCTAAGAAAGGCAAACCTTTCTATTGTGGGTTGAGTGGCCCCTGAAACCGTGCGTCGCCGCCGCGGCGAGCAGCTGGAATCCGCGTTGCTGGCCGCCGGATGGGACGAACTGGTCGAAGCCGGGTACGCGCGGCTGACCATGGAATCGGTCGCCGTCCGCGCCCGCACGAGCGAGGCCGTGCTCTATCGGCGATGGGCCAACAAGGACGAACTCGTGCTGGCCGCGATGCGGCGGCACCGCGACGTCAACCCGATCGCCGCCCCGGACACCGGAAGCTTGCGCGGCGATCTGCTCGCGTACTTGACCGCGACGAGCGAGGCGCTGGCCGGATTCCTCGCCATCGCCGCCGCAGCGGCTTTCTCCGGGCTGTCGTTCGGCGACGGCGCCACCCCTGGCGAAGTCCGCGACCAGATCATCGGCGACCGGCTGCTCCCGCGAGGGGCGATCTACCAGCGCGCGCAGGACCGGGGCGAGATCGACCTGGCGCACCTCTCCGTCGCGGTGCTCGAACTGCCGTTCCAGCTGGTGCGCCACGACTTGCTGCTGGACCTCGCGCCGCCCCGGCCCGCACGGATCCGGTCGATCGTCGACGAGGTTTTCCTTCCGCTCGTCCAGTCACAAGTTAAGGACTTAACTCCAAGCCAAGAAAGGCAGCTGGAACCGATGCCAGGCGACCTCTTCCGGTCGATTCGCCAGGCACAGCGCAAGCGGATCGAGGAATGGAGCCGAACGCGCGACCTCACCTTCGAGCAGGCCATGGTGCTCGGCTACCTGGAGCGGCAGCCTGGCGTCATCCAGCGAGACGTCGCGGAGATGAGTTACACGACGCCCGCGAATGTCTCCCTGCTGCTGAAGGGGCTCGAGCGCCGCGGTCTGGTCGAGCGACGCACGGAGGGCGGGCGGAAACGAGTCTCCGCCACCCCGGCCGGGCTCGGCCTGGTCGCGGGGCTCGACGCGGTGCTGGCCGAGGCGGACGAGATGGTCTTCGCTTCGCTCGAACCGGACGAGCGGGCCGGGCTGGAAGCGTTGGTGGCCAAGATCAACGCGCATCTGCCGGGAGCTGTCGAGGGTTCTTGAGCGGCGGCGGGTTCTAGTTGGAATTGCCGCTCAGGAGATCCGGGGCGGCTGGCCTCGTTCGGTGCTGGCTCGCGCGGCGGCGGGTTCTGGCTGGAATTGCCGCTCGGGAGACCCGGAGCGGCTGGCCTCCTTCGGTACCGGCTCGCGCGCCGTCGGCTCGCCGGGGTCCTTCTCCGCAGGTGCCGCCCAGCCTGTCTTGCGCACGGAACGTGCTCCAGCGCCGAGCTTCAGCGAGACGCCCCGCCTCACCGCCGAAGCCGTCGCAACCTCTGCAACCCCAGCACCGCCAGCACTGGCTTCACCGCCAGCAACTCCCCGAACCGGTAATCCGCCGCGGGCACCAGCCGCTCCGCCAAATCCGGCCGCTGCTTCCGCAGGTAGTGGCGTGCTTTCTCCGCGTGCAAGGAATTCGAGACGATCTTGATCCGGTCCGCGTCCTCGATCAACGGCACCGCGCCGACCACGTTCTCCCACGTCGACCGGCTCTCGGTTTCGAGGACGAGCGAACCGCGGTAGCCGTACTCCCGCGCATACCGCGCCAGCAGCACGGCCTCCGCCTCCGCACCGCCGACGGCGCCGCCGCACAGCACCAGGCGCGAACGTCCGGGCGCCTGGGAACGTACCGCCGCCCGGACTCGCCAGCGGTTCACGAAATTGGCCCGCGACCCGCCGTTCCGGTACCCGAGCACGACGACCGCCTCGCCGGTCCCCGCCGTCCCGGGGCGGTCGCCCATTCCGCGACGCGAGGATCGCCAGTGTTCCCATTCGGCCCAGCCGAACACCAGGACGAAAAGCATCAGAAGACGTCGCGGCATTCACCCGATCTTACCATTGTCCACAAAGGACAGAGAGGGTCGGGAAAGACGCACGTCTGGAACTTGTCGATCCGCGAAGGTACTGTCACACGAACCGCTACGTCGCCGTCCGGTAGTCGGGAGGAGCAGTGTCGCTCGGAGGGATACCGTCGCAGGGCTCCGCCGTCCTGCGGCCGCCGATCGCCGATTCGTGGCGCCGGTCCCGGCTGTTCGGCGTGGAGCCGGAGCTGGACCGGGCCGCGATTTCGATCGCCGAGGTCGATCCGCGCAGCCGGCTGATGACCGCCGCCCGCCCGGTGCTGGACCAGCTCGTCGAACAGCTCACCGGCACCCGGTTCTCCATCCTGCTCGCCGACCGCGACTGCCGCCTCGTCTTCCGCTGGTTCGGCGACCGCGGCCTGCAACGCCAGCTGGAAGACCTCGGCGTGCTGCACGGTTCGCAGCTCAGCGAGGGCCGCGTCGGCACGAACGCGCTCGGCACGCCGCACGAATCGCGCCAGGCGGTGGAAATCCACGGCCAGGAGCACTACGCCGACGCGTTGAAGCGGTTCAGCTGTTACGGCCATCCGATCCGCCATCCGCTCACCGGACGCATCGAAGGCGTCCTCGACATCACCGGCGAGAGCGACAGCGGCAACCCGCTCTTCGGCCCGCTGGTGAAACGCGTCGTCGGCGACATCGAGCAGCTCGTGCTGGAGAGCGCCCGCGCCTGCGAGCGTCGGTTGTTCCTCGCGTTCCAGCAGGCGACGCACCACCGCAGCGTGCCGGTCGCGGTGCTCGGCGGGGACCTGGTGTTCGCCAACGAAACCTGCATCGAACAGCTTCGTCCCGCCGATCCGACCCTGCTGCGCACGTTGCTGCCGCAAGTGCCGGAACGCGGAGTATTCGACACTCGCCTCGATGTGGGTGACGGAATCAGTCTTTCGGTCGTAGCCGAACGCGTCGAGGGTTCGACGGACGGCGCCGTCTTCCGCATCGCGAAGGCACCGAGCAGCAGCCGAAAACCGGCTCCGGCAGCGACAAAACCCGCGCGCTCGGTCCTCGTCACGGGCGAACCGGGCACCGGCCGCACCACCGCGGCCCGCGCGCGGGCCGGTGTCGACGACCCGGTCGTCCTGCATGCCGCCGCCGCTCTCCGCGAGGAACCCCGGGCCTGGGCAACAAGATTCACTGACCTCGTCGCGCAGCCGCACACCGCCGTTGTCCTGGACGACGTCCACCTGCTTCCGGAGAGCCTGCTCCCGTTGGTCGGCGAGGCGCTCGACAACTCCGAATCGGCCCGGTTGCTGCTCACTTCCGTCCCGTCGGACGCGATGTCCCCAGCCGTCGCGGCGATCGCGGCGAGATGCGCGGAAACCGTCACCCTCGCCCCGCTGCGCGAGCGCCTCGACGACCGGCCCGCGATCGCCGTCACGATGCTCCGCGACGAATATCCGGATCGGAAACCGCACTTCACCGGCACCGCGCTCGCCGCGCTGCGCACGCATCCGTGGCCGGGCAACCTGCACGAACTCCGCGCGGTGATGCGCGAAGTGTCCCGCCTCCCGTACACGGGGGTGATCGACCTCGCGCAGCTGCCGCCCGCGTGCCGCGGCAGTTCGCGCACGAGGCAGCTCGGCGGGCGCGAACTCGCCGAACGGAACGCGATCGTCACGGCGTTGCGCGCCAGCGAGGGCAACAAGCTGCGCGCGGCCCGCGAACTCGGCATCAGCCGCACCACGCTGTATCGCCGCATGCAGGCGCTGGGCGTGACCGACGACTGTCCACTTCTGTAACACTTCGCCCCCGGTCCGCCGGGTGACGATGACCTCCGTCACAACGAAGTGAGGAGGCGTCAGGTGACCGCAACGGTGGAATTCCCCCTGCACACCCAGGTCCGGGAGTTTGTTTCCGGCCCGCTGGAGCTCTTGATCGGCGGGCGCTGGGTCCCGGCCGCGTCGGGCCGGACGTTCCCGACCTACGATCCGGCCACCGGGGAGAAGATCGCTGAGGTCGCGCACGGCGAGGCCGAGGACGTCAACCGCGCCGTCGCCGCCGCGCGCAAGGCGTTCGACGCGGGTCCGTGGGCCGCGATGAAGCCGAACGAACGCGAACGGCTGATCTGGCGCATCGGCGATCTGCTGTCCGAGCGGGCGGAGATCTTCGGCCAGCTGGAAGCGCTCGACAACGGCAAGTCCGCGGCCATCGCGACGGCCGTGGACACGAACTGGGCCGCCGACGTCTTCCGCTACTACGCGGGCTGGGCGACCAAGATCGAAGGCAGCACGGTGAATGTGTCGATGCCGTTCGCGCCGGACGCGCAGTTCCACGCCTACACGCTGCGCGAGCCGGTCGGCGTGTGCGGGCAGATCATCCCGTGGAATTTCCCGCTGCTGATGGCCGCGTGGAAGATCGCGCCGGCGCTCGCCGCGGGCAACACTGTGGTGCTCAAGCCCGCCGAACAGACGCCGCTGACCGCGCTGCTGCTGGGCAAGCTGTTCGAGGAAGCCGGATTCCCGCCCGGCGTGGTCAACATCGTCACCGGCTTCGGCGACGCCGGGGCCGCGCTGGCCGCACACGACGGCGTCGACAAGGTCGCTTTCACCGGCTCGACCGAGGTGGGCAAGAAGATCGTCCAGGCGGCGAGCGGAAACCTGAAGAAGGTTTCGCTGGAGCTGGGCGGAAAGAGCCCGAACGTGGTGTTCGCCGACGCCGATCTCGACCTCGCGGTACCGGGTTCGGTCAACGCGTGGATGTTCAACCACGGCCAGTGCTGCGTCGCCGGAACGCGGCTGTACGTGGAGGACACGATCTTCGAGGAGTTCACCCAGGCGGTCGCGCAGGCGGCGAGCCAGGTGAAGATCGGGCCGGGCCTCGACCCGGAAACCCAGCTGGGCCCGATGGTTTCCCAAGAGCAGTTCGACCGCGTCTCGCGCTATCTCGGCGAGGGCCTCGCCGACGGCGCCCGTGCGCTCACCGGCGGAAAACGCTGGGGCGACACCGGATACTTCATCGAGCCGACCGTTTTCGTTGACGTGAAACCGGAATTCAGCATCGTCCGGGAAGAAATCTTCGGCCCGGTCGTGGCGGCCATGCCGTTCAACGCCGAACAGGGCGTGGCCGCCGCGGCCAACAACAGCGAGTACGGACTGGCCGCCGGGGTCTGGACACGCGACGTCGCGAAGGCGCACCGTACTGCGAAGGAACTGAAGGCAGGCTCGGTGTGGGTCAACCAGTACAACGGCTTCGACACGGCGATGCCGTTCGGCGGCTACAAGCAGTCCGGCTGGGGCCGGGAACTGGGCGCGGCCGCGCTCGACCTCTACACCCAGACCAAGTCCGTGAACATCGCGCTGTGATCCGCCCGCTCGAACAAAGGAGTTCCCGATGAAGACGAAAGCCGCGGTCGTCTACGAGGTGGGCAAGCCGATCGAGGTGGTCGAACTCGACCTCGAAGGCCCTGGCGAGGGCGAGGTGCTGATCCGGTACACGCACGCCGGCCTGTGCCATTCGGACGTGCACATCGCGCACGGCGACCTGGAGGCCCGGCTGCCGATGGTGCTCGGGCACGAGGGCGCGGGCATCATCGAGGACGTCGGCCCCGGCGTCACCCGCGTCAAGCCGGGCGACCACGTGGTGTGCTCGTTCATCCCGAACTGCGGCGTGTGCCGCTGGTGTTCCACCGGGCAGCAGGCGATCTGCGACATGGGCGCCACGATCCTCGAGGGCTACCTCCCCGGCGAGCGGTTCCCGTTCAGCGGCCCCGGCCCGGTCAAGCAGTACGGCGCGATGTGCATGCTCGGCACGTTCAGCCAGTACTCGACCATCCACCAGAACTCGGTCGTGAAGGTCGACGACGACCTGCCGCTGGACAAAGCGGTGCTGGTCGGCTGCGGCGTCCCGACCGGATGGGGTTCGGCGGTCAACGCGGCCAACGTACGCCCGGGCGAGACGGTGATCGTGTCCGGCGTCGGCGGCATCGGCATCAACGCGGTGCAGGGCGCGCGCTACGCGGGCGCGAAGAACGTGATCGCGCTGGACCCGCTGGAGAACAAGCGCGAAAAGGCCATGGAACTCGGCGCGACGCACGCGGTCGCGACGCCGGAGGAAGCGGCCGAGCTGGCGCAGTCGTTCACCAACGGCAACGGCGCGGACAAGACGATCGTGACCGCGGGCATCGTCACCGAGGAGATCGTGACCGGCGCGTTCAACGCCACCGGCAAGGGCGGCACGATCGTGCTGACCGGGCTGAACAAGCTGTCGGTCAACAACGTCAACCTCCCCGGCTCGGTCCTGACGCTGTTCAAGAAGACCGTGAAGGGCAGCCTGTTCGGCGACTGCAACCCGACCGTGGACATCCCGAAGATCCTCGGGCTGTACCAGAGCGGGGACCTGAAGCTGGACGAGATCATCACCCGCACGTACACCCTGGACGAGGTCAACCAGGGTTACGACGACCTGCTGGAGGGCCGGAACGTGCGCGGCGTGCTGGTCCACGACGCACCGTGACGGCAATGTCTGCGGACTGCGGGCCGGTTTCCGGCCCGCAGTCCGCGGTGCCCCTGTTGACCGCGGACGTAGTCGGCCGCCGCCGCGAAATCGAACTGCTCCTGGCCGGTCTCGACTGCGGTGCGCACGTCGTGTTGGAAGGCCCGCCCGGCACCGGAAAAACCACGCTCCTGCGCGCAGTCGCGGAAGCAGGCGGCTCACCGTTCGTATTCGTCGAAGGCAACGCCGAACTGACCCCCGCCCGTTTGGTCGGCCAGTTCGACCCTTCGCGAGTGCTGGCCGAAGGCTACGTGCCAGAGACCTTTGTGGACGGTCCCCTGATCGAAGCCCTGCGCACCGGCGGCCTGCTGTACGTCGAGGAAGTCAACCGAATCCCAGAGGAGACCCTCAACGTCCTGATCACGGTAATGTCCGAAGCCGAACTGCACGTGCCCCGCCTAGGCCGAGTACGCGCGGCAGACGGCTTCCGCTTAGTAGCCGCGATGAACCCCTTCGACGCAGTAGGCACCGCCCGCATCTCGTCGGCTATCTACGATCGCGTCTGCCGAATCGTCATGGGCTACCAAAGCCAAGACGAGGAAGCCGACATCGTCGCCCGCCGGAGCCCGCCGGTCCCCGCGGAATGGCGAGACCAAGTAGTAGATCTGGTACGCCGCACCCGCGACCACAGCGATGTCCGAGTCGGCTCCTCCGTACGCGGCGCCATCGACGTCGTACGCCTGGCAGTTTCATTGGCCCGAATCCGCGGCGCTTCCGCCACGGACTGGCGAATCGGCCACGACGCCGCACTGGCCGCCCTGTCCGGCCGGATCGCCTTGCACGAATCCAGCGGCCGCACCGCGGAATCAGTAATCGACGAACTGTACGTAGCAGTCTTCGGCACAGAAAACCCTCCGCCGGATTCAGAGGCCGGTGACCCGCCGGGGGAAGCCTGAGCCCGCCACAGGCGGGCCAACAGCAGCGGTCACCCCGTCCAGGCTCCGCGCGGAGCAGCACCACCCCGCGCTCCGAACTGTCCCGCAACGGCCGCTTCGCGGAAATCTCGCCCGAAGTCGGCGTACTGGACGAAGAAGCCTTCAGCGCCGCGTTCCGTGAGGACGCGGACGAGGCAATGGCCTTGCTGGTCGAGATGAGCAAAGCCACCGATGAATCCCTGCGCGCGGCCGCCCGAGGCCTCGCCGGCCGCCTGATGATCGACGTCGCACGCCGCGGCGTCGCCCGAGCCCGAGGAGTAGGAAAACTACGCCGAGACCGAGCCGACCGAGGCGGCGAACTAGACCTGGACCGCTCCCTGCCCGCACTGGTGGACGCGGCCGCGGTAGGCGGAGTCCCCGCCCTGGACGACCTGGTGGCCCGCCGATGGGCGAGACCCGAATTGGCCCTGTGCTTGGTAATCGACACCAGCGGCTCAATGACAGGAGCCCGCCTGGCAGCGGCCGCGCTCACCGCTGCCGCGTGTTCGTGGCGAGCACCGGCGGAACACGCAGTGGTTTCCTTCGCCCGAACCGCAGAGGTAATCCGCCCCCTGCGCTCTTCCCGCTCGAAGGCGTCGGTGGTGGATTCGGTTCTGTCGCTGCGCGGCCACGGAGTCACTGCTTTAGCGGCGGCTTTGCGCAAGGCGAATGAGCAACTGACTTCCTCGCGAGCCGCCAGGAAAACGATTCTCCTGCTCTCGGATTGCCGAGCAACAGATGACGAGGACCCGTTACCTGCCGCCCGCGCCTGCGAAGAATTATTGATCCTGGCGCCAGCCGAAGACTGCGAAGAAGCCGAACTCTTCGCCCGAGAAGCAGGTGCCCGCTGGCAGCCCTTGACCGGTGCCGCAGCCGCCCCCGCCGCACTAGCCGCCCTGCTAGACCGTCCGTGAGGGGAACCCTGAGAGGGCGTCTGAGAACTGGTGTCACTGGTCTGTGTTGCGGGTGAGTCGTCGGGACATGGTCATGATCATGGCGATGTAGATCATGGCTTCGTGGTGTTCGGGAAGTGTTTCGTAGTCGCGGACGCAGCGGCGGTGTTTGACGATCCAGCCGAATGTTCGTTCGACGACCCATCTGCGGGGCAGGAGGACGAATCCGGCGGTCTTGTCGGTGCGTTTGACGATCTCGACGGTGAGGGCGAGGACCTGTTTGGCCCAGGCGACCAGGCGCCCGGTGTAGCCGCCGTCGGCCCAGGCGCAGGCGACGGCGCCGAAGCGGGCGCGCAGCGCCGTCAGCAGCTGGTGGGCGCCGTCGCGGTCCTGGGTCGAGGCGGCGGTGACCACGACGGCGAGGAGCAGGCCGAGGGTGTCGGTGGCGATGTGCCGTTTGCGTCCCCTGGTTTTCTTGCCCGGGTCGTAGCCCGCGCTGGCGGCGGGCACGGTGTCGGCTCCGCGCACGGTCTGGGCGTCGATGATCGCGGCGGTGGGCATCGGGTCACGGCCGGCCCCGACCCGGGCCCGGTCGCGCAGGGCGTCATGAACCCGTTGCCACGCACCGGTTTTGGTCCAGCGGCGGAAGATGTCGTACACCGTCATCGCGGGCGGGAAATCACTGGGCATCTGACGCCAGGCGATCCCGCCACGGGCCAGATAGAAGATCGCGTCCAGGACGAGACGCCGCGGATGTTTCTCGGGCCGGCCGCCCTTGTCGGTGATGTTGCCCGGCGGTGGCAGCAGGGGCCCGACGAGCGCCCACTGGGCATCGGTCATCGACGAGGTCGGGTAAAACGGACACGGCGGCGATGACGTGGCACCCCGGTCACCGTGGGCCGGGCACGACAAGCACGGGCAAGTAGGCGACACTGACACACGAGCTCCTGGTAGGAACGGTTGGCGTAGGAACCACCAGTCCTACCGGGAGCTCACCCAACCTCAGGGCATCACCACGCCAACCACCCCATCCAGTTCTCAGACGCCCTCTGAGGGACTCTGATTCCCTGAGGGTTCCCCTCACGACCCACCCCGCCCCGCCCGCCGCTCGCCGAGATGCGCCCCAATGAGGTTTTCTCAGTAGCGTCCGTGGTGTTCGTGGTGGGTGAGGACGAGGGCTGCTTGGGTGATGTGGCCGATGCGTTTCGGGCAGAGGGTGACGTGTCGCAGGGCTGCCCAGCGGGTTTTGAGCATTGCGGCGGCGCGTTCGCCGAGGCAGCGCAGCCGGGTGTGGAGCAGGCTGAAGCTCTGCTGGTCGAGGGTGAGCGGCGGTCGGCCGGTGGTTTTCTTGACCGGGGTGAGGATGCCGGTGCCGGCGGCGTGGTAGGCCTTGTCGGCCAAGGTCTTCAGGCCCTGGG
>NZ_JBHRWI010000056.1:0-215083 GCF_042647905.1 Amycolatopsis halotolerans | reverse complement strand
GCCCCGAACCCAACCACTTGACAAACACAGAGGAACCCTCAAGGAGTCCTTCACGGACCGCCCGCGAACTCAACCCCCAAAGCGCCAAAGCCGTGCGCCCACCCACAAAACCGCACCGGTGCACCCAACTCGCCCAGCGCAGCCACACCCCCGCAACCCCGATACGAAGCCAAAATGCGGTCTGGGGTGGCTTGCCAAGGCATCTTTCCCGCCTTGGCAAGCCACCCCAGACCGTCATCGCACTCAAGCTTCGGGGTGCCCCCAACCCGAACCGGGCGATGTGCGAAGCACGAGCAGTCAGTTAACGCAAGTAACCCCATCAGCAGTAATATCCGGCGCACTCCCCGCAGGAGCCTGCAAAACTGCCGGAGCGGACGCAGGATGCACCCCAGAGTCATCCGAATACTTCTGCCCCAGGTAAACCCGGAAATGATCCTTCTCAAGAGAATTATCCGAAGCCACCGCAACCCCGCCAAGCTTCTCGCCGATAGCCTCAGCCTGACTGCGCTGCCCCCGCCCGTAGTACACAGTGGACGTACGGCGAGTAGCACTATTGGTCACGGACCCCCGCGAATACCCGGCAGCAGCAAGCTTGTCGGCAACCCGGTTAGCCAACCCATCCACCCCGGACGAGTTGCGCACGTCAACCGTATAAGCAGCCAACGCAGGATCCCCAGCAGAAGAAGACGGCGGCGCACCAGCCGAAGAGGACGGCGCAGAAGCAGACCCAGTCTGCTCCCGAACAAACTGCTGCACCTGCTTAGGGTCAACCTGCACGGCATCACCATCATTGGGCGTCTTCAGCGTGATGCTAACCACCGGAATAGTGACGAAGTTGATACTCCCAGCGCTCATCCCATGCAACTGCTGAGCAAACCCCAACAAGTCCCAGTTGGTATCAACGACAACGGCCTTCTTAACCGCCCCGATCAAAGCATCCAACTTGCCAGGATCAGTCAAGGTCCCAGCGGAAAGAATGGTCTTAGCCATGCTGGCCATAAAAACCTGCTGCCGCTTGATCCGGTCCAAGTCCCCATTGGGCAACCCATGCCGCTGCCGAACAAACTGCAACGCCTGCGCCCCAGCGACATTCTGCTGCCCAGCAGCAAAATTAGCCCCAGAATAACTGTCCTTAACCGGAGCCTTAAGGCAAACCGGAATCCCGCCAACAGCCTGGCTGACATAGTAAAACCCAGCCAGATTCACGGCAGCATAGTGCGTGATAGTCAACCCGGTCAGCTGCTGAACAGTCTCGATAGCGGTCTTAGCCCCAGCCTGAGCCGAGTCAGTCTCCAGCTGCGCCCCAGACTCTCCAGTGGCCTTCAGCTCATTCTTCCGGGCAATCTGCCCATAGGTATAAGCCGAATTGATCTTGTGCTTCCCGAACTTCCCGGCAAGCTGGACATAGGAGTCACGCGGGATAGAAATCGCTGTAGCATTCCCACCCCCGGCCGGGATGTGCACGACGATCATCGTGTCAGTCGTGTCCCCGCCATCCTCGGCGCCGCCCGCGTGCAGCTGGTCGAGAACGTCCTCCGGCAGCGGATTGCCCTCCGCGTCGGTGCGCGTGTCCAGGCCGACCATCAGGATGTTCTGCTCGCCCATCGGCGAACCGGCCCCGGCGCCGATCACGTCGGACCTGGTCAGGCCGTCGGTGATCTGGTTCAGCTTCGACCACGCGAAGGCGGTGCCGCCGAGGACGAGCAGCGAAACCACGGCCAGCAGCACCTGGGCGACGCGGATCGCGCTGGTGGTCTTGCGACGACGCATCGGGGTTCCTCTTCCTGCCACGTCCGGTGGTCGAAAGACCCACGGTAGCGGGCGTCTCACCTGGACGGGTTACCGCTTACCCCAAATTGCGGAGACGGCGCCCGGAATGTCGGACCGAGGGTGCACCTTCACCGGGGGTCCGGCCTCGACTCTCATTCTACAGGGATGTAGTTTTACTACAGTCGTGTAGAAGTCGAAAGGGGTGCCGGATGGCTCGCGTGGTGATCGTGTCCGCCCGGATCGGGGCAGGTCACGACGGGGCCGCCAGAGAGCTGGACCGGTGGTTCGCCGATCGCGGCGCGCACGTCGTCCGCGCTGATTTCCTGGACCTGCTCCCGGGAAGACTCGGCGAACTGCTCTGCGGCGCCTACCACCAGCAGCTCAACACGGTCCCGCGCAGCTGGGACTGGCTGCTCGGCGCACTCGGCACCCCGGCGCTGGCCGGAGCCGCCCGCCGGTTCGCCGGCCTCGCCACGCCGAGGCTCCGGGAACTGCTCGGCGACAACACCGACGTCGTCGTCTCGACCTATCCGCTCGCCACGCACGCGGTCGCCCGGCTGCGGCGCTCGAACGAGCTGACCGCGCCCCTGGTCGTCTACCTCACCGACCCGTCGGTGCACCGCCTGTGCGTCAGTCCGGACGCGACACTCACCGTCGCGCCCAACGAAACCGCCGCCCGCCAGGCCAAAGCGCTCGGAGCCGGTCGCACCCTCGTCTCGCGCCCGCTGGTCGCGCCCGCGTTCCGGCCGTCGACGGGGATGACCGAACGGCTGCGGCTCCGGCTCGCCTTCGGCCTTCCGCACGACGGCCCGCTGGCCTTGGTGGTCGCCGGATCCTGGGGCGTCGGCCAAATCGGACAGACCGCCGACGACCTCCTCGCGACCGGACTCGTCGAGCCGGTAGTGGTGTGCGGCCGCAACGAAGCGCTGGCCGAAAAACTGCGGAAAACCGGACACCGGCACGTCTTCGGCTGGGTCGACAAGATGCCCGAGCTGATGCGCGCGTGCGACGTCGTGGTGCAGAACGCGGGCGGGCTGACGACGTCGGAAGCGCTCGCGACCGGCCTGCCGGTGCTGACTTACCGCTGCCTGCCCGGCCACGGCCGCGCCAACGCCGCGGTGCTGCACGACGACGGGATCGTGCCGTGGGTCCACACGCCAAGCGAACTCACCGAAGCGCTTGAGTGGTTGCTTCGACGGCCGGTCAAGGCGGCCGGATGATCCGCGGACTCGCCGCGGCGGCCGTCGCGCACACGGCACCGGCGGCATTGTTCGTCCCGCGGCTGCGCCCGCCCCGCCTGGCCGGACGCGGCGACCCCAACCACGTGGCACTGACCTTCGACGACGGTCCGAACCCAGAGTCCACGCCGCAGTTCCTCCGAACCCTCGAGAAGCTGGACGTCCGCGCGACCTTCTTCGTGCTGGGCCGGGAGCTGGCGTCCGCACCGGAACTCGGCCGGGAGATCGCCGCCGCCGGGCACGAGATCGCAGTGCACGGCTGGGATCACCGCTGCTTCCTGCGCCGCTCCCCGAAGGCCCTGCACGACGAGCTGACCCACACCGTCGATCTGATCGAACTCGTCACCGGCACGCGACCGCAGTGGCTGCGCGCGCCGTACGGAGTGTTCAGCGCGAGCTCCTTGGTCTCGGCGCGGATCCTCGGTCTTCAACCCGTTTTGTGGAGTACCTGGGGATTCGACTGGACCAGTCGCGCCACTCCGCGCTCAGTCGTGCGCACTGTGTGCCGAAGGCTGACCGGTGGCGGCACGATCCTGTTGCACGACTCCGACGTCGCCGCCGCGCCGGGAGCCTGGCGGTCAGCGCTCGGCGCAGTCCCGGTGCTGGTGTCGGAATGCCGGGAGCGCGGGCTCGCTGTGGGTCCCTTGCGCGACCACGCAAGCGGCCTGCTGAGCGGTCTCGAGTCCGGTGTGCAGATCAGTGGCCGCGTCGAGCGTGCAAGCCGCGGACCAGGCGCAAGCGCCGAGTACGACCGCCACGGCGACCGCCGCGAGGGGATTTCGCCGCGAGCCTGACGAGGGGGCCGAAAGCAGCGCGCGCACGCGCTGCGGCACCGGTCCGCCGGTCGCGGCAAGCGCGAGCGACGGCTGAGAGCGGCTGGCCAGCGCGGCCTTCGCGACCGCAGTGGCTACCAGTTTCCGGTCGCCGACCCGGTCCGCCGCGGCTTCGTCCGCCCAGCGTTCCAGCGCGAACCGAGCTGCCGAACCGAGCGGCCGCAACACCGGGTTGACCGTGGTCGCGACCGTGACGATCGCGGCGAAAACGTGGTGTCGCAGCCGCAGATGCGCGCGTTCGTGCGCGAGCAGCGCGCGGCGTTCCCGAGGTTCCAGCGCCGACAGCATCCCGCTGGACACCGCGATCCGCCCGCCGCCTCCGGCCACCGCGAACGCGACCGGTTCCTCACCCGGCAGCAGCACGAAGCCGGCCTCGCGGGTGTGTGCGTTCAGCTCGGCGTGCACCTTCCGGTGCCAGCGCACGTACTGAATCGCCGCGCGGGTCAACGCGACCCCGGCGGCCACGAGCGCGATTCCGCTGACGATCGCCAGCGGCAGGTTCACCGCGTCGGCCCCGCGGAACGCGACCGCGGAGAAATCGCCCAGCTCGCCGACGAACGGCAGCTGCGCCAGGCCCGCCGCGGCGAGGAGCGCGAGCGTCGCCGTGCTGCCGACGGCGAGCACCAGCGCGGACCCGGCGAGCAGCCAGCTGCCCAGCCGCGGCGACAGCCGGGGCGCGACCCAGCGCGCGACCGGCCAGGAGGCAAGCGGCAGCAGCAGGGGAGCGAGCAGGTCGAGGTTCACGTCAGCCGCCGTTCTGGCGCAGAAGATCGCGCAGCACGCGCTCGTCCGAGGCGGACAGGTTCGACACGAATTTCGCCAGCACGCTGGAGCGGTCCGCTTCGGCGTCGAGCACCTTGCTCATCCGGCGGGCGGCGAGCCCGGGTTCGTCGTCGGCGGCGCGGTAGGTGAACGAGCGGCCCTGTTTCTCCCGGGTCGCCACGCCCTTCTCGAACAGCCGGGACAGGATCGTGACGACGGTGGTGTAGGCCAGCCCGCCGCCGATCCGCTCCTGCACGCCGGCGGCCGACATCGGCTCGTCGGATTCCCACAGCACCGCGAGCACCTCGGCCTCCAGCTCGCCGGGAGCCCGCCGGGCGCTCTCGCCCCGTCCGTTCCGCATGGCCCAAATTCTACCTGTTTGTCGAAGCAGCTCGGCTCACTACTACGTTCATGTAGAATTTCGACAGTTGTGTAGTAGTTGGAGGTGGGCATGCTCGACCCGAAGTGGCTGCTGGCCGCGTTCGGCCCGCTCGGCGTCTTCGCGGTGATGTTCGCCGAGACCGGATTGCTGGTGGGCTTCTTCCTGCCGGGCGATTCGCTGTTGTTCACCGCGGGGGTGCTGGCGGCCTCGTCGAAGCTGCACCTGTCGCTCGCGGCGGTCATCGTCGCCGCGGCGGCCGGGGCACTGCTCGGCGCGCAGGCCGGCTACATCCTCGGCCGGCGCGGCGGCGGCGCGCTGCTCGTCCGCGTGCGCAGCAAGCACCTGCACGAGGGCGTCGCGCGCGGATCGGCGCTGCTCACCCGGTACGGGCTCGGCAAAGCAGTGGTGCTGGCCCGGTTCATCCCGGTGGTCCGGACCGTGCTGAACCCGCTCGTCGGCATCGCCGGGATGCCTGCCGCGAAGTTCGCGATGTGGCAGGTGCTCGGCGGTCTGCTGTGGACAGTCGGGGTGACGCTCGCCGGGTACGCGCTGGGCGCGTCGGTGCCGAACATCGACACGTATCTGCTGCCGATCATCGCCGTGGTGGTGCTGCTTTCGCTGAGCCCGCTGCTGGTCGAACTCGTCCGCGCACGCCGGAGCGCGGCGCGATGATCGATGCCGGGCTATATCGCGACGTCACGGATTTCGCGTGGTCACAGCAGTGGCTGGCCGGAATCGCGACGACGTTCAGCGAGTACGGGGTTTTCCTGGTCGTGCCAGTGATCCTCGCGCTGCTCTGGCGGGCGCGCACCAGGGGAGCGGCGGCGCTGGCTGCCGCGGCATGGGTGCCGATCGCGATCGCGGTGGCGCTCGCCGTGGACACCGTGCTGAAGTCGGTGTTCGCCGAGGTCCGGCCGTGTCGCGTGGTCGCTGGCGTGCACACGCTGCTGCCGTGCGACCCGCCGACCGACTACGCGTTTCCCAGCAACCACACGGTCATCGTCGCGGCGTTCGCGGTGGCGGTGCTGCTGGTGAACCGCAAATGGGGAGTCTGGGCGCTCGTTTTCGCGGTGCTGATGGGGATTTCGCGGGTGTACGTCGGGGCGCATTACCCGCACGACGTGCTCGCGGGGTTCGTGGTCGGCACCGGGGTCGGGCTGCTCGGGCTCGTGGTCCGCGAACCGCTCGCGAAGGTAGCGGTTCGGCTGATTCCGGCCGTATCCGGGAGGAAAGCATGACCGATCGACCTGTCCGCTGCTCCGATGCCGAACGCGAGCAAACGACGAAAGTCCTGAACAACGCTGCGGGCGAGGGGCGGCTGAGCCTGGCCGAGGTGGAAGAACGGGTCACCACCGTCTATTCGGCGCAGTACCGGCACGAGCTGGACGCGGTGGTCGCGGATCTGCCGACACCTGCGGCACGGGCGAGCTGGCAGCCGTTGCTCCTGCTGGCCGGACATCAGCTGGTCACGGAGTTCGGCACCGCGTCCGCGCGGCGGAAGCTGGCCGTCGGGATGCTGCTGATGATCGCGGTGGCGATGATGGTTTTCCTTGCCGCGCACGGCTTCGCAGACGGAGGGCATCACTTCGAGCACCACTAGACTGCTGGCGTGCAGAGTGAAGCGGGCGTCGCCTTGGTCACCGGAAGTTCGCGCGGCATCGGCAGGGCGATCGCGGAACGGCTGGGTGCGGACGGGTTTTCGGTCGCGGTCAACTACCGCGCCGATCAGGAGGCGGCCGAGGCCGTCGTCGCCAAGATCCGCGCGGACGGCGGGCAGGCGACCGCTCTGCGCGCGGACGTGACCGACGATGCCGAGCTGCGCGGCCTTTTCGACCGCACGGAACAGGAATTCGGCGGTCTGGACGTGGTCGTCGCCAACGTGGGGATCGCCCGGTTCGTGCCGCTCGCGGAGGCCTCCGACGAGATCTTCGACCTGATCTTCTCCACCAACCTGCGGCCGACCTTCGTCTCCCTGCGCGAGGCGGCCCGGCGAGTGCGCGACGGCGGCCGGATCGTCGTGGTGTCGAGCGGGGTGGTCCAGACGGCCCGGCCCGGCACCGGGATCTACGGTGCCGCGAAGGCCGCCGGAGACCAGTTCGTCCGGGTGCTGGCGAAGGAACTCGGCCCGCGCGGCGTGACGGTGAACAGCGTGCTCCCGGGCGCGGTCCGCACGGACGCGCTCCTCGCCGACGGACCGCCGGGCGTGGTCGAGTTCAGTACGAAACAGACCCCGCTCGGCCGCATCGCCGAACCCGGCGACATCGCGGACATCGTGGGTTTTCTGGCGTCTGACCAGGCCCGTTGGGTCACCGGCCAGACCGTGCACGCGGGCGGCGGCCAGTTCTAAGAGCGCTCGGCCAGCAGCTGTGTCCGCACGTCGGTCTTCAACACCTTCCCGACCTTCGACCGCGGCAGATCCGGCCAGAGCAGGACCTCCTTCGGCGTCTTCACGCTGCCGAGGAGCTCCTTCACCGTGGCCCGCAGCTCGTCCGCGGCAGCGGTACGCCCTTGGTGGAGCTGGACGACCGCCGTCACCTGCTCGCCCCACTTCTCGTGCGGCAACCCGACCACCGCGCAATCCTGCACCGCGGGATGCGTCATCAGTGCCTGCTCCACCTCGGCCGAGTAGACGTTGAACCCGCCGGTGATGATCATGTCCTTCGCCCGGTCCACGACGTACAGGAAGTTCTCCTCGTCGAGGTAGCCGATGTCGCCGGTGTGATGCCAGCCGTGCCTGCTGACGTCCGCGGTCGCCTCCGGATTCCGGTAGTACCCCGGCATCACCAACGGCCCGCGCACCACGATCTCGCCGCGTTCGCCGCGCGGCAACAGGGTTCCGTCATCGGCCATGATCGCTACCTGCGTCAGCGGTGTCGGACGGCCCGCGGAGGTGAAGCGTTCGCGCGCCAGGGAACCGTCCGGATGGAAGTGGTCGGCCGGGGCCAGCGTGGAGATCATCATCGGTGCCTCGCTTTGCCCGAACAGCTGTCCGAGCACCGGCCCGATGCGGGTGATCGCTTCCTCCAGTCGGGCGGCGGACATCGGCGCGGCGCCGTACCAGAGGCATTCCAGCGAACTGAAGTCCGTTGTGGACAGTGCGGGATGGTCCAGCAGCAGGTAAATCAGCGTGGGCGGCAGAAAGGTGTGGGTAATCCGGTGCCGTTCGATCAGGTCGAGAAACCGGCCGAGATCCGGCGACGGCATCACCACGATCTCCCCGCCGAGTGCCAGCACCGGGAAGCACAGCACCCCGGCGGCGTGCGTGAGCGGGGCGAGCGCGAGGTAGCGCGGACGCGGCTGGAACGGGTAGCTCATCAACGTCAGCGCCGACATGGTTTCGACGTTGTGCCCGGTCAGCACCACGCCTTTCGGCCGTCCGGTGGTGCCGCCGGTGCCGACGAGCATCGCCGTGTCGTCCGGCGGATCGGACTGCCACGGCGTGCCGGGAAGCCCGTCGACCCATTCGGCCAGCGGGAGCGCGCCGGGGAACGAGCCGTCGAGACACACCACCGCGGTCAGCTTCGGCAGCTGACCGGCGATGCGGGAGACGAGCGGTGCGAACGACTCCTGCACGAGCAGGCACGTGCAGTCGAACAGGTCCAGCAGCTCCCGGTTCTCCGCCGCCTCGTTGCGCGGGTTGACCGGGCACCAGACCGCCCCTGCCCGGCTGATGCCGAAGACGCACCCGAACGACACCGGGTCGTTCGCGGAGAGGATCGCCACCTTGTCGCCCGGCCGCACGCCGGAACGCGCGAGCGCCCGGGCGACCCGCCAGGACAGCTGCTGGACCTCGCCGTAGCTGAGCGATCCGCCGTCCGTGGTCAAACACGGGGCGGACGGGCCCAGCGAGGCGCCTTTGTCGAGGTAATCGGTCAGTCGCACCGCTCGTCTCCCCGTCTCAGGACTGCACCGTCAGAACCGGATTCGAGACCAGCCCGAACGACCGCAGCACGCCGAGCAGTTCGCGGTGCCCGAACGCCTGGCACGCCGACGCGAACCCGGCCCGTCGCGGCGGTTGCTGCAGCAGCGAATACGCCGCGTACGCCTGCATCAGCCCGGTCTGCTTGTAGTTGCAGGTCCCGTGGATCACGCAGTGCGCGCGGCCGAGCGGGCCGGAGGCGTGCACCGAGTCCAGCGACGTGTTGATCCGCTGGTTCTCCCTCGGCGGCATTTCGTCCCGGACCGCGGCGGCCTGCTCGTGCAGCACCTTGAGTTTTTCCTCCAGCGGCAGGTCTTTCACCTGCTCCAGCACGGCCGCGACGATCTGCGGCACGCCCTGCATCAGCGCCCGGTCGAACACGCCGCCGACCGCTTTCACGTTGGCCACGCGCGGATCGTTCTTGAACCACACCGGGTGCGACGTCCCGCCCCACGGCAGCGCGAGCCCGATCTCGTGATGTCCTGGCACGGCCACGTCCTGCAGCCCGCCGTCGGCTGGCCAAGGCGCGTATTCGTTCTGCTCCAAGTAATACGCGGCGGACAGCGCGGCGTTCACCAGGATGGTCTGCGTGGAAGCGACTGTGGGGTAACCCTTCCAGAACACCAGGATGTCCAAAGTGTCTAGACCGGGTGTCTCCAGGCAGAGGTTCGCCGCGATCTCGCCGGTGGTGTACATCTGCGCGATGCCAGGGGAGAGCAGCAGGCCCTTGGCGGCCATGTCCGCGCCGTAGCGCTCTTCGGCGGAGATGAGCCAGTCCTGCTCGCCGGTGGTGTCGAGGTAGTGCGTTCCGGATTCGAGACAGGCCTGGACGACTTCGTGGCCGTATTCGCTGAACGGGCCGACGGTGTTGCACACGACCGACGCGTCGCGGAAAAGCTCGGTGAGCGGGCCGGTTTCGTGCGATACCTCGACGACCTCGTGGTCCACGGTGTCGAGGCCCGGAATGTGGTCGAGCGCCGCCTGGACCCGGGCCTTGTCCCGGCCGGCCGCGGTGAAGGGCACGTTGTACTCGCGGAGGTATTCGCAGATCAGGCGGCCGGTGTAGCCGGACGCGCCGTAAACGACGACGGGCTTGGTCACTGGGTTTCCTTTCTTGGAGTGCCGGAGCGCTGGAAGGGGTTCACATGCCCATGCCGCCGTCGACCGGGAGGCCGGTGCCGGTGATGAAGCGGGCGGCGTCGGAGGCGAGGAAGACCACCGCGTCGGCCATGTCGGCGACCTCGCCGAGCCGTCCGGCCGGGGTCTGCGCGACGACCGCGCCGATCGCCTCCTCGACGCTCGGGAACAGCCCGACGTCGACCACGTCGGTCGCGAGCTGGTTGCCCATCTGCGTCGGGACCAGGCCCGGGTACACGCAGTTCACCCGCACCCCGTAGCCGAGCTTCCCGGACTCCATCGCCGCGACGCGGGTGAGCCGGTCGACCGCCGATTTCGTCGCCGAGTAGCCCGCGATGCCGGGAAACGCGATGGTCGCGGCCACCGAAGAGATGTTCACGACCGCACCGCCGTTTCCGGCGACGCCGCCGGGCCGCATGGCGCGGAACGCGTGCTTCACGCCGAGCGAGGTGCCGAGCACGTTGACCTCGAGCATTTTCCGCACGTCGGCCGGGTTGAGGTCGGCGACGAGACCGGTGATCTCCACACCCGCGTTGTTCACGACGATGTCCAGCCCGCCGTGCTCGCCGACCACTGCCTCGACCGCCTGTGCCCAGTTGTCGTCGTCGGTCACGTCCAGCCGGACGAACCCGCTGCTGGCCCCGCTCTGCTTGATCGCGTCGGCGGTCTGACGGCCGAGGTCCTCCTGGACGTCGGCGATCACCACCGCCGCGCCTGCCTTCGCGAGCGCCTCGGCCATGCCCTGGCCGAGGCCCTGCGCGCCGCCTGTGACCAGCGCGGTGCGCCCGGTCAGGTCGTAAGAACCCATCGACATCTCCTCCTTGAGACGTGCCGCCGGTGCGGTGTAGGTCACACCGTAGCTAATTTTGGACAGTCGTCAAGATTTTCTTGGACACTCGTCAAGAAACGCTGTCGCGCTAGACTGCCGGGTGTGACACAGGCGAAGGAGCGCATCTCCCGCCGCGCCGTGGACAAGTTCGCCCAGCGCCGGGAGCAGCTGGCCGAGTCCGCGCTGCAGGCGCTGGCCGAGCTGGGCTATGCCCGCACGAGCCTGCGCGAAATCGCCCAGAAATCCGACTTCTCGCACGGCGTCCTGCACTACTACTTCGCCGACAAGGTCGAGCTGCTCACCTACGCGGTCCGCAAGTTCGAAGAGGTCTGCGTGACCCGCTACGACGACGTGGTGGCAGCGGCAGGCTCGGCTGAGGAGCTGAAACGCGGCTTCGGCGCGGCCATGGCCGGCACGCTGCGGACCGACGCGGCGATGCATCGCCTCTGGTACGACCTGCGCAACCAGAGCCTGTTCGAGGAGTCGTTCCGCGGCGACGTGCTCGACATCGACGAACAGCGCCAGGACATGGTGTGGCGCGTCGTCCGGCGCTACGCCGAGTTCGCCGAACGGCCCGCTCAGGTGTCGCCGGAGGTCGCGTACGCCGCCTTCGACGGCTTGTTCCAGCGGGCGCTCCTGCAGCAACTCGCCGGCCAGGACGAGGCGGCGGACCGGTTGGAAGCCGACGTCGCGGCTCTGCTCACGCACTTCGTCTGACGGTTACCCCGCCCGAGTGGTGATGCCCGGTGCGCGCGCCCGTCCGTGGTTAGGATGCGGTCGGACGGTCACCGGGTGAGAAGGGGTGCGCGAGCGTGCAAGCGGGGGACCTTGAACCGCCTGAACCGCAGGCCGTTTCCGCGCCGTTGACCAGGGCGGCGATCTTCCTGATGGTCAGCGTCGACGCCGGTGCCGAGCAGACCGCGAAAGACCTCCTCGCCGACCTGGCCGGGCTGCAGCGCGCGGTCGGCTTCCGCGACGCCAGTGCCGGGCTCACCTGCGTCGCCGGGATTTCGTCCGCGGCATGGGACCGGATCTACGGCGGTCCGCGACCCGCGGAACTGCACGAGCTGCCGGTCTTTTCCGGCGAGAAGCACACGAGCGTGCTCACCGCCGAGGCCGACCTGCTGTTCCACCTCCGCGCGGAGCGGCTCGACCTGTGCTTCGAGCTGGAATCGCTGATCATGGACCGGCTGCGCGGCTCGGTGAAGGTGCTCGACGAGGTGCAGGGTTTCCGGTACTTCGACGCGCGCGACGTGCTCGGTTTCGTCGACGGCACGGAGAATCCGACCGGAGGCGGCGTCCGGCAGGCAGTGCTGGTGGACGACGACGAGCCGTTCGACCGCGGCAGCTACGTGGTCGTGCAGAAGTACCTGCACGACATGCCGGCCTGGAACGCGCTCAGCACCGAGCAGCAGGAGCTGGTGATCGGACGGCGCAAACTGTCCGATGTGGAGCTTTCGGACGACGAAAAGCCCAGTGACTCGCACATCGCGCTCAACGTGATCACCGACGACGAGGGCAACGAGCTCGACATCCTGCGCGACAACATGCCGTTCGGCCGTCCCGGGCACGACGAGTTCGGCACGTATTTCATCGGCTACACCAAATCTCCCGCGGTGATCGAGAAAATGCTGGAGAACATGTTCGTCGGGTCGCCGCCGGGCAACTACGACCGGATTCTCGATTTCTCCACGCCGCACACCGGCGCGCTGTTCTACGTGCCGACAGCGGACTTCCTGGAAGATCCGCCGGACGCCCCGCCCGAGCCGGAACCGTCGGCCGCCGCGACACCCGCCGGGACGTCGCTGAACATCGGAAGCCTGCGAAGGAGCATTCGGTCATGAACAACCTGCATCGCGAACTCGCCCCGATCTCCGCCGCCGCGTGGGCGGACCTGGAGGAAGAGGCGAAGCGCACGTTCGCCGAGTTCGCTGCCGCGCGCCGGGTGGTCGACGTCGTCGTCACCGGAGACCCGGCGCTCGCCGCGATCGGCACCGGACGCCGCGAACGGGTCGGCGGCAAGTTCGACGGCGTCGCGACGAGCCTGCGCACTGCGCAACGGATCGTGGAGTTGCGGGTGCCGTTCACGGTGTCGCGCGAGGAAGTCGATTCGGTCGAGTGGGGTGCGAAAGACGCCGACTGGCAGCCGGTGAAGGACGCCGCGCAGCAGATCGCGTACGCCGAGGACCGGATCGTGCTCGACGGTTTCGCCGAGGCGGGCATCACCGGCATCCGCCCGGCGTCGTCGCTCTCGCCGATCGCGCTGCCGCCCGAGGCCCCTGGCTACCCGAAGGCGATCGGCGACGCGATCGCCGAACTGCGCGACGCGGGCGTGGCCGGTCCGTACACCGTCCTGCTCAGCGACGACGAGTTCACCGCCGCGTACGAGGCGGCCAACCACGGTTATCCGGTGCTGGAACACCTGAAGCAGATCGTGGACGGCGACCTCATCCGCACGCCCGCCATCAGCGGCGCCTGCGTGCTGTCGACCCGCGGCGGCGACTACGAACTCCACTTCGGACAGGATCTGTCCATTGGCTACTCCAGCCACGACGCGTCCACTGTGGAGCTGTACTTCTACGAGACGCTGACGTTCCTCGTGAACACCGCCGAAGCGGGGATCGGGCTGACCGCCTGACGTTACCTGATCATGCGGTCTTGTTACGCAGCGCGGACATTCGCCGGACCTTCCGGGGATACCCGCTCGCGATAGTTGCGGCGTGCTGCAGAACAAGATCAAGAACGTGCTGCTCGTGCTGCCCGTGGTAGTTGTCGCCGGCTGCTCCGGTCTCGCCGTCCTCGACGGCGACCCGGACCACGACCCGGCTCAAGGCGGTGCCCCTGAGGGCGTCACGCTCACGCCGTTCGACACGAACTACCCGGCCGTCGGGAATCTCGACGCGGCGTTGCGAAAAGCGTTGCAGGACGCGGCAACCGACGCGCGTCAGCGCAAAGTGGACATTCACATCGCGTCCGGCTGGCGAACCAAGGAGTACCAGCAGAAACTGCTCGATGCGGGCATTGAAAAGTACGGCAGCCTGGAAAAGGCGCGGAAGTACGTGAACACGCCGGAACAATCGACGCACGTGTCCGGCAAGGCCGTCGACGTCGCCCCCACCCGCGCCGACGACTGGCTCATCCAGCACGGCGCGAAATACGGCCTGTGCCAGGTGTATTCAAACGAGATGTGGCATTTCGAACTGCTCACCACGCCGGGCGGCAAGTGCCCGCCCACCCGTACGGACGCCGCCGGTTAGCGTCCGTACGGGCGGCCCAGGTCACGGAGCCCAGTAGTTACCGGACATCACCAGGTAGACCAGCAACTTGATGGTCTCGCCGTAGTAAGTGTCGTCATACGGGTTGCCCGCCATGTACTTCCACAGCGAATCGGTCCACGCCTGATCGCCGGCGACCATCGCCGCGACACCCACCGGATTCGCCGCCACCTCGGACTGGTCGCTGGTCTTGGTCGGCGTACCGTCCAATTTGGTATGCGGATAGATCTTGGCCGGGTTGCCGCCGGATTTGCTCTTGTAGCTGGCCGACTCCTTCTTGGCGACGTCGGTCGCGACCTTGCCGCCGTACAGCAGCGCGTCAGTGCCCATGTGCCAAGGCACGCGAACCGAGTTGTACCCGACGATGTTGTCCGGCTGATTTTCCAGGTGATCCGCCGGCGCGGGCTTCGGACTGCTGGTGTTCGCGCCGACCACGAAGTCGGACAACAGATTCGCGTTCGGCGAGTACTTGGCCGTGAACTGGGTGATCAGCTGCTCAGTCCTGGTGACGACCTTGTTCCAGTCGTGCGCGGTGTCGTACTTCGCGAACGCGCGCAAGTGGTCGAGCATGAAGTCCGACGGCCGGGTGTCGTCGTTGCCCGCGTCGTCGGCGATCTTGAGATGCCCGTCGGAGGCGACGTCGTGCTGGTAAACCTTGGCCAGCCAGTCCTTCGCGGCCGCGCTGTAGCCGCCCCACTGCCTGTCTGCGAGAATCAGGCCGTAACCGACGTCGAGGTCGCCGTCGGTGGCGGAGTCGGGGGTGCCGCCGTCGGAGTACTTGCAGGTCTTGCCGTCGATCACCCACTGGAACAGCCCCTTGCTGTCCCGGTGGTCCTGGACGAACTTCCACATCCCGTCGAAAATCGTCTTGGCCTGGTCGTCGTAGCCCGCCATCAGCGGGACGATGTTCATCCCGTAGCCCTGAGCCTCGGAAACGGTGCCCTTGTTGGGCGCGTCGTCGGTGGCCCAGACGAGGTAACCGCCGCAAGCCTGGCGGAGGTAAGTTTTCTTCCAAGAGTCGTACTGCTTCTTGACCGCGGAGTCCTGCTCGGACTGGCTAACCGACGGCCGGACACCGGTCTGGTAGGTGACGTGCGCGGGGAACGGATGCGCCACAGAAGCTGCGGTGGCGGGCCCGGCGCCAGCCAACGCGGCAGTAAGCGAAACGGAAGCGGCGGCGAACAGCGCCACCTTCCGGGAAGCGGGCATGGAGGGACTCCTTGTTAGTAAACTTTCCTAACTAGGCGGCGTTGGGGAAAGCCTGCTGCCAGTGGGGTGATCGTGTCAAGATGTCCGGCTCGGATGGTTCAGGTGTACCGGTTCCGAAGCTTTCCGTGAGCCACCTTCACGACCTCCGCGGTCTGGTTGGTGCTCCGTGGGGCCTCTTCGCAGGCTTCGGGCCGGTCGGCGTTCTGGGGTGGGGGCCTTCGCAGGCTTCAGGCCGGTTGGCGTTCTGAGGTGGGGGTCTTCGCGGACTTCGGCCGGTTGGTGTTCCTGAGGGGAACCCTCGTGGGCTTCGGGCCAGTTGGGTTCCGTGAGGGGAACCCTCACGGACTCTGAGTCCCTCAGGGTTCCCCTCACGACCACGGATCGCCTTGCCGACTCGCCGCCATCGCGATGCACCCAATGTGGCGTTCGGTGCGCGGCACGCACCCAATGTGGCGTTCGGTGCGTCAGACGCACCCAACGCCACATTGGGCCGCTAACCTCCGCCGCGAACCCCAACCAGCCAGCGCGCCCAAGTCACGGATCCGCTCGCTCAACCGCGCTCGCACGCCCAACCGGTCAGCGCGCCCAGGCCGCGCGCCCACCGGGAAACCGCAGCCAGTGCACTCAACTCGCCAAGCACCCACACCACCCCCGCACCCCGATACGAAGCCAAAATGCGGTCTGGGGCGGCTTGTCAAGGCATCTTTCAGCCTTGACAAGCCACCCCAGACCGTCATCACAATCAAGCTTCGGGGTGCCCCAAGCCAGGAACGGCGACGTGCGAAGCACGAGCAGTCCGAAACGCCCCCGCAAGATTCCCAGCCCCACCGACGCAGGCATGGGATCATCACCCCCGGCAACAACCAGGGAACAGGGGAGCCAGCATGACCACCGGCCGTTCGGCCCAAGCCGAACTCAACAGCGGCATCCTCCCCGGCAACGTCCGGGCAGACGACTGGATCATGCTCGCCCTAGCCGTAGTCTCCACGGGAATGCTGGCCTGGCTCCTCATCAGCCCGCCCCCGCCGGACGTCAGCCACTGGTTCTTCATCGCGGACTGCACCATCTGCGCCATCTTCTTCCTGGAACTCCTCCACCGCTGGCGCAAACAGGGCTGGCGAGCGGCCTTCCTGGCCCGAACCTGGTACGAGATCTTCGCGATGATCCCCGTCGCCCACCCGGCCTTCACCCAAAACCACCACGTCCTCGGCGTAATCCTCCTGATCATCCGCCTCGGCCGGGCAGCGGACCGAGCCGTGGGCGAACAGTTCACCTACCGCCTGGTGGACAAACTCTCCGAACCCATCGTCCGCGCCATCAAAAAGCCGGTGACCATCGCCGTCCTGGACGAAGTGGTCAAGGTCTTGGAAACCGGCAACTACCCCGAAAACCTCGCCAAATCCCTCAGCGAAAACAAGACCGAACTACGCGCCATCATCACCGAAAAGATCTCCGAGGACCCTCAACTGGGCAAACTGCGCAGGCTCCCCTTCCACGACGAAATCGTCCGGGCCACCGTGGACACGTCCTTCCGAGTCCTCCTGGAAGTCCTCCTGGACCCGAGAATCGACGACTTCTTCTCCTCCGTGGTCCGCGACAACCGCGAACAAATCCGCCGCGCCGTCGCGCTGGGACTGGCCGATGTGGACGACTCCCCGGACGAACACCTGCTGCGCACCCGTACCCAGCGCACCGCCGCGCACGAATACGACGCCAACCACCCCGCCCGTTGATCATCCATTGTGGACATACCTACCGTGCGCCGTCGCGCGCTGACTCTCCGTTGCGGCACAAAGTATTCGCCCGCAATGGACAAGCGGTGAACCGTCAACCGCTGAAAGAGTGCACTGTGGTCGCGCGGTGCGCGCACAGGTGCCTGGAGTAGGGTGAGATCTCTCGTTCCGTTGCTGCACAAGGGTTGTGTTGGCTCGAGTACGAGGCGTTCCCGCCGGTGCCGGGGCAGACTGGAGCCGGCGGGGAGGTTGAGCGCTGGTTTGGAGTCGTGGACGTGATTGATAGCGGGCAGCAGGTACGAAAGTGCCGTCGGCGGGACTGTGCGGAGGATTCCTTGTGGCGCGGGCTGTGCTCCGTGCACTGGAACCGCTGGCAGAGCGGCGCGGACGCACTCGAACTTCCGGACGATGACGTTCCCCCGCCGCCCGCGCAGGTCTGGTGGCCGCCGGAGCGCTCGCACGCGCCGTTGAGCAGCCGGGTGCTGCCGGGCCCGTAATCGCTCCCCACCCGCGCTGAACACGGTCGGCGCGCGCTCGGTTACCCCGGGCCACCGGGCAAGACGCAGTTCTGGCCCCCGGACAACACGTGTCCGAGGGCTGAATGCTGAGCGCTTACCGGCGCGAACGTGGGATGCGCGGCTTCTCAGGCGCGGAGAGCATCCGCACCAGCCGGGCCCGCGCCACCCGATAGAGCAGGTCGCCGCGGTCGTCCGGGACGACTCTGCCGTCGAGGTCGCGCCCGGCCGCGCGCACCACCACCTCGACCGCCTCAGCGGGCACCCGGCCCGCGAATTCCCCGGTCAGCCACGTGGTGACCTCGTCGGCCACCCGGCTCCGCACCGTCATCGGACACTCCCAGTCTCCGCTCGCGGGGCCGTTCGAGGCGGCCCCGGCACTGGTCCGACGACGGCGTCCGGGCGCCGTGACGCGAAAACCGAGGAGAAAGTCTTTCCTGGCGGCGCGAGTAAACCCGGGAGTAGGTCACCTCAGCGCGTTGCGCGCGATCACCTCCGCATACCACCGCGCGCTGCGCTTCGGCGTGCGCCGCTGGGTGCGATAGTCGACGTGCACCAGGCCGAAGCGTTTCGCGTATCCCTCGGCCCATTCGAAATTGTCGAGCAGCGACCAGTAGAAATACCCGCGCAGATCCACTCCGTGGGCCAGCGCGTCGTGCGCGGCCCGCAGATGCGCGTCGAGAAAGGCGACACGATCGTCGTCGGAGATCTCGCCGTTGCGGAGCACGTCCGGATACGCCGCGCCGTTTTCGGTGACGTACAACGGTACCGGCGGGTAATCCCGATGCACCTGCAGCAGCGATTCGGTCAGCCCGGCGGGTTGGACTTCCCAGCCGGAATGCGTGCGCGGCGCGGCCAGGTCCGGGACGAAGTGCACCTGCCCGGCTCCCGGCCATTCCCGGCCCGCCGGGGTGCTTCCCGCCCGCGCCGAACCGGCTACCCGGTAGCCGCGGTAGTAGTTGACGCCCAGCCAATCGATCGGCTTGCCGACCACCGCCTCGTCGCCGTCGCGCACCACGGCGTCGAAGCCGAACCGCGCCAGGTCCTCGCGCAGATCGGCGGGATAGCCGCCGCGCAGCAGCGGGTCGAGGAACAACCGGTTCTGCAGCCCGTCGATCCGGCGGACGGCGTCGGTGTCGTTGGCGTCGTCCGAGTCCGCGACGACTGGGTACAGATTCAGCGTGATCCCGGACGGTGAGCTGGTGTGCTGCCGCAGCACGGCCATCGCCAGTCCGTGCCCCAGCAGCAGGTGATGCGCCGCGGCTACCGCACCCTCCGGTGACGTCCGGCCGGGCGCGTGGACGCCCGAACCGTAGCCGAGCATCGCCGCGCACCACGGTTCGTTCAGCGTCGACCAACTCGCCACGCGATCGCCGAGCCGGGCCGCGACGGTCTCGGCGTACTCGGCGAACCGGTAGGCCGTGTCGCGCGCGGTCCAGCCGCCGCGATCCTCCAGCGACTGCGGAAGATCCCAGTGATACAGCGTCGCCCACGGCTGGATGCCCGCCCCCAGCAACTGGTCCACGAGCCGGTCGTAGAACCCCAGCCCGCGCGGCTCCGGCTTGCCGTGCGGCCGGATTCGCGGCCAGGAAAGGGAAAACCGGTACGCGGTGAGCCCGAGCGAGCGCATCAGCGCGACATCGTCGGCGTAACGGCGGTAGTGGTCGGCGGCCGGGTCGCCGGTGTCGCCGCCTGTCACCGCGCCCGGCCGCGCGGCGAACGTGTCCCAGACAGACGCCTCGCGTCCGTCCACTGTGGTCGAACCCTCGACCTGGAAGGCCGCCGTGGCGGCGCCCCAGACGAACGCGTCCGGGAACGCGAGCACGTCGGGGATCGGCTGTGCGGACATGGTCACCCTTTCACGGCGCCTTGCATGATCCCGGCCACGATCTGGCGGCCGAGCAGGAGAAAGACGATGAGGATCGGAATCGTGGCCAGCGTGGTGCCCGCGAGCACCAGCGAATAGTCGACGTAGTAGCCGCTCTGCAGCTTTTCCAACGCCACCTGGACGGTCGGATTGCCCGCGTCGAGCACCACCAGCGGCCACAGGAAATCGTTCCAGGACGTCATGAACGTGAACATGGCGAGGATCGCCGCGGCCGGGCGGACGGCGGGAAGGCACACGTTCCAGAAGATCCGGATCATGCTGCACCCGTCCATGCGGGCGGCTTCGATGAGCTCGTACGGCAAAGCGTCCACTGTGTACTGCCGCATCCAGAACACGCCGAACGCGGTGACCAGGTTCGGCACGATCACCGACTGCAGTCCGCCCGCCCAGCCGAGTTTCGACATCGCGATGAACAACGGGATGATGCCGAGCTGGGTCGGCACCGCGAGTGTCACGACGATGAACACGAACAAGCCGTTGCGGCCGCGGAAGCGCAGTTTGGCGAAGGCGAACCCGGCCAGCGACGAGAAGAGCACTGTGGTGAGCGTGACTGTTCCGGACACGATGATGCTGTTGCCGAGTGCCCGCCAGAACGGCACGGTGTCAAAAACCCGTGCCGCGTTGGCGAAGAAGTTGCCGCCTGGCAGCAAGGGCGGGATTCGTTCGGTGAGCATTCCGTTGTCGCGGCTGGCGACGAGAAACGACCAGTAGAACGGGAACAGCGAGCCGAGCACGAACACGATCAGCACGCCGTAGGTCGCCTTGCGCGGCTTGCCGAGCCGGGCCGCGCGCGCCCGCAGACCTAATTGGACGCTCATCCGCGCCTCCCCGCGAGCCGACCGGTGACGAAGTAGTTGATCAGCGCGATCACGACGATGATCAGGAAGAGCACCCATGCGATCGCGGACGCGTAGCCGAGATTGAAATTCTCGAAAGCGGTCTGGTACAGATACAGCGTCACGGTCTGGAATTGGTGGGTGGAACCGCCGTTGTTCGATCCGGGCATCGCGTCGAACAGCTTGGGTTCGGTGAAGATCTGCAGCCCGCCGATCGTCGAGGTGATAGTGACGAAGATGAGCGTGGGTTTGAGCAGCGGCAACGTCACGTGGGTGAAGCGGCGCACGGTGCCCGCGCCGTCGATCAGCGCGGCCTCGTGCAATTCCTTCGGAATGGCTTGCATCGCGGCGAGAACGATCAGCGCGTTGTACCCGGTCCACCGCCAGTTCACCATGATCGCGATGGCGACGTGGCTGGCGAACCGGTTGGCCTGCCAGTCCACAGGGGACAGTCCGAGCGTCTGGAGCACGCCGTTGACGAGTCCGTATCGCGGGCCGAACAGGTTCGCGAAGATGATCCCGAGCGCCACTAGGCTCGCCGCATAAGGCAGCAGAATCCCGACGCGCCAACTGGTCGCGCCGCGCAGCCGCAGCGTGAGCACGGCGGCGAGCAGCACCGCGATGATCAGTTGTGGCACGCTGGACAGCAGAAATATGCTGACCGTGTTTTCCAGCGCGTGCCAGAACTGCGTGTCCGCGAACAGTTCCTTGAAGTTGTCCAGCCCGATGAAGTCCGGGTTGTCGTCGCCGGCTTTCCAGGAGAACAGCGACACGTACGCGGTGTACAGCAACGGGAACATGCCCACGATGGCGAACACGATGAAGAACGGCGCCACGTAGAGATACGGCGAGACTTTGACATCCCAGCGAGCCAGCCGGTCGCGGAGGCCGGGCCGCGTCGCAGTTTGCGGCCGCGTCGTGGCCCGGCTTTCCGGAGCGGTCTTGTCGGTGACAGTCATCGTCAGCGAGCGAGTTTCTTCGCGCCGTCGACCAGCCGCTGCCAGCCGTCCGCGGCCGAAGCGCCCTGTTCCACCGACTGCAACGCCGGGCTGGCCACGTTTTCCTGGATCTGACCGTCGTTCGGGCCCTTGTACTGCGGTTTCGCCACCTTCTTCGCCTGCTCGGCAAACAATTCGCCGATCTTCGCGCCGCCGAAGTACGCGTCGGTCGCGTTCAGCAGCTGCGGGCTTTCCAGCGCCTTCGCCTGGCTCGGGAAGTTGCCCTTGGCCTCGAACGCCTTGATCTGCTGCTCCGGCGCGGTGAGCCAGGCGGCGAGTTCAGCGGCCTCGCGAGGATGCTTGCTCTGCGTCGGCACCGTCAGGTACGAACCGCCCCAGTTGCCGCCTCCGCCGGGAAACGCCGCGGTGACGGCCCATTTGCCCGCGTTGTCCGGTCCGGCCTGTTCCTTGATCACGCCGAGCATCCACGCCGGACAGGCCTTCGTGGCGAACGCGCTCTGCTTGAACCCGGAATTCCATTCGTTGCTGAACGCGGTGAGCTTCGCCGATTCGCCTTTCGCGACCGCGTCGGTCACCTTCGCCCAGGCGTCCTTGATGCCCTGGTTGGTGTCCAGCGTGAGCTTGTCACCGGTGTCGAGGTAGCCGACCGGCAGCTGGTTGACCATGGAGTTGAAGTTCTGCGCCGCGGAATCGAACCACGCCTTGCCGGTCTTGGCGGTGTACTGGGCACCGGCCGCGAAATAGCTGCCCCAGGTGGCGAACAGCGGTTTCACCGCCTCCGGGTCGCTGGGCAGCCCGGCCGCGGCAAGCAGGTCCTTGCGGTAGCACATGGCGAGTGGGCCGATGTCCGTGCCGTAGCCGATCAGCTTGCCGTTTTTGTCTTTGCCCGCCTCGTATTTCCACGAAAGCCAGCGGTCCGGCGAAACCTCCGAAGGCCCGATCTTGCTCAGGTCGTTGAACTTCGAGGACTTGCTGAGAATGTCCGACAGGTGGCCTTCCTCGACGGCCTGCACGTCGGCGAGCCCGGAGCCGGCGGCGAGCTTCGTCATCATGTCCTGGGCGTACGGGCCGCCCTGACCGGTTTTGCGGTGGGTGATCTTGATGTTCGGGTGCAGCCGCTCGTACTCCGGGATGAGCGCCTCGTAGCCGAATTCCGTGAACGTCGCGAGCGTCAGCTCCACGTGCTCGTTCGGCCCGGCCGCCGCGGGCACGTCGCCGTCGCCTCCGCCGCACGCCGCGGCGCCCACCGCGGTCATCGTGATGCCCAGTGCCAGCACCAGGCCCTTCCGGAACGTTGTCACCGTCGTCAACCCCTTGGAAGTCATTCTGGGAGCGCTCCCAGATGCCGACCGAGTGTGTTGCAGGTAACGAGGGATGTCAAGGCCGGAGCATCCGGGAGCGCTCCCGGCCGGACGCCGTTAAGCTGGCCCGACCGACAGTCAGGGGGTGGGCGAAGTGGTGCCTCGGTCCGAGGACGAGCGGCCGACGCTGGAGGACGTCGCGGCGTTCGCCGGGGTTTCGCGGTCCACCGCGTCGCGCGCGTTGAACGACGACGCGTACGTCAGCGCGCGCTCGCGCGAGAAGGTGCTGGCCGCGGCACGGGACCTCGGGTATTCGCCGAATCAGGCCGCGCGCTCGCTCGTCACCCGGCGGACCGGCGCGATCGCGGTGGTGCTGTCGGAGCCGGAAGCCCGGCTGCTCGACGACCCGTACCGGACCGCGGTGATGCGCGCGGGCTACCGGGAACTGGCGGACGTCGGCTGCCAGATGGTGTTGCTCTTCAGCGACACCCGCGAGGATCTTGGCCGTACTGTGCGGTTTCTCGAGGGCGGGCACGTCGACGGCGTCCTCGTCTTCGCCCCGCACCGCGCCGATCCGCTGCCCCGGGCGTTGCGGTTGCTGAAGCTGCCCACGGTGTTCGGCGGGCAGGCCGCCGATCTGCGCCGGGGTGTGCACCTGGTGGATTTCGACAACGAGGGCGGCGCCCGGCAGGCGGTGACGCACCTGGTGGAATCCGGCCGCCGCCGGATCGCGACCATCGCGGGCCCGCAGGACCAGGGCGCGCCGATCGACCGGCTCGCCGGCTGGCGCAAGACGCTCGTGGACGCCGGGATCGACCCCGCCGGGCTGTCCGAGGAGGCCGACTTCACCCTGGCCGGCGGCGCGAAAGCGATGGCCGCGCTGCTGGAGCGGGTGCCTGGTCTCGACGCGGTGTTCGTCGGCAGCGACATGATGGCGGTGGGCGCGCTGCGCACGCTGTCGGACGCCGGCCGCGACGTGCCCGGCGACGTCGCGGTGGTCAGCTTCGACGACAACGCCGCGCTGGCCCCGGCCATGACACCGCCGTTGACCTCGGTGCATCAGGACCCGCGCGAGCAGGTCCACGCGATGGTCTCGACGCTGATGCGGCTGCTGGACGGCGAGGACGTCGCGCCGGGCGCGCAGATCCTGCCGGTGTCGCTGGTCGTGCGCGAGTCCAGCTAACCCGGCGATTCCGGCTGGCCCGGCTTTTCCGGGACCCCTCCCGGCCTCCTCGCTTTACCTTCCCCGGCATGGGAGCGAACGAGGGGCGCGGCCGGACCGCCGCGACGCGGGTGCGGGAGGTGGCGACGCCTGAGCTGTACCGGCGCAACCCGTTCCGGATCGTCGGGCTCGCCGCGACCGCGACGCGGCGGGAGGTGCGGGAGCGGCGCCTTCGAGTCCTGGGGGTGCTCGAAGTCGGCGGCGCGGCCCCGGACGGGGTGCCCGCGGATGTGACCGTCGACGAGGTACGGGCGGCCTTCGACGCACTCGGCAACACCGAGCATCGGCTCGTCGACGAAGTCTTCTGGACCTGGGGCCTGCCCGCTGACTGCGGGTGTCCGCTCCAGTTGCACCAGAAGCACGACAGCGCGGTGGCCGCCTACGCGGCAGCCCTTGACGCGGAAGCTGACCGCACCGACGACCATCCGACTCCATTGTGGACCGAGGCTGGTCGTTGCTGGGGAGTGGTTCTGCGGAGCGAATCGTTCTGGCGGCATCTGCGCCACCGCGTCGGGAAGCTGGGCGACCGGCGGCTGGACGAATCGACTGTGGACGGCTTGCGCCTTGCCTTGCCGGACGCGTTGCTCGCGCCGTTGATCGAAGTAGCCGCCCGGTCGGCGGAGCCACGACGGTTTACCGGGTATCTCGCGTTGTTCGCGGCTGATCGGCATGCCGCCGAGGACGCGCGTGCGGCTATTGCCGACGGGACGTATCGGCGGGCCGAGTCGTTGCTCAAGGATTTGCGGGGCGATCTGGACGGGAATCGGGCCGAGGCCGCCGCTTGGCGGGCCGTCGAGGAGGCCCAGCCGCTGTTCGACCGGCTCGAAGAGGTCGTGCCGAGGGCGGAATTCCGGCGTACGGCGTCGCTTTCGGAGTCGATCGCGGTGGTGGCGAACAATATCGGGGTCGCACTGGCGGACGCGGGAGGCGGGACGGGGCTGGTGCGGGAGGTGTTCGCGCTCGCGCGGCGGTGCAGTCGCGATCCGGAGACGTTGGAAGCCGTGGCGCGCAACGAGATCGCTGCCACGGCGTATGCGCCCAGCCGTCCTCCGGAGCGGGAACCGTCGGCGGCTCGGATCTGCGGCGCGTTGCTGCACGCGGTCGCGGCGGCGGTGTTCCTGGTTCTGAAGCTTCCGCAGGAGGCGATTCTGGCCTTCGTTTTTCCCGGCGCGGTTGCCGGGGCGTTGATGAATTGCTTTGTGGCGGCTCGGCCTTGGACGACCCCGGGGCGTTATCCGGCTCTGTTAGGGCTGGACGCGGGGGTTTATCTGGTGCTCAGCCTGGTTGAGGTGCCGCATTGGCTCGCCGTTGTCGTGGCGGCGGTGCTGGTGTTCATCGCCCCGTTCGTTCGGGTGCAGAGGGGTTTGTGATGGGGGACCGGCGGGGCGAAGAAGCGCGGCAGCGCAAGCAGCACAAGGAATTCCGGATCGCCGAACCAGGCCTGCGCGAGGAGGAGCGCGCGCGGCTTCGTGACGCGCTGGAACAACTCTCCACCGTGTTGACCGATGCGTCGCCACTGTCCGAATCGGACTTGGCGGAGGCGGCGACGGCGTTGTGGCGGGCGCGGCGCAAGCTCGCCGGGGCGCAGGACCGGGTGGCGCGGCAGGCCAGCCGGTTCCTCAGCGCGAGCCAGGACGCGCTCGACGCGGCGGGGGTGGCTGTGCAGGACCACGACCGGATCCCGTTCGGCTCCGGGATGGCGCTCGAGGTGCTGCTGTTCCAGGACGAACCGGACCTGGACGTCGAGCGGGTGGTGGAGACCGTGCGGCCGTCGATTTACCTGACCGGCCGCCGGATCCAGATGGGACAGGTCATCGTCGGGCGCCCGGCCGCCCGGGGGAACGGGGGAACGAATGCGTGACACGATCGATTTCGGGATCGACCTCGGCACCACGAACAGCGCGATCGCGGTGCTGGAGGACGGTGCGGTGGCGGTGATCAAGAACAACGCGCAGATGGATTACACGCCGTCCGCGGTGTGGAGTCGCCGACGCGGCGTGCTCGAAGTCGGAGCGGGGGCACGACGTCGGCTCGAAGACGATCCGGACAGTGTGCAGATCGAATTCAAGCAGGCCATGGGATTGCCGGACGCGCGGCGGGAATTCCCGAAAGCCGGGTTCAGCATGACGCCGGTGGAACTGTCCGCGGAAGTGCTGCGGTCGCTGCGCAGTTCCGTTGCTCCGCGCGAAGTGCCGGACGCGGCGGTGATCACCGTGCCCGCGGCGTTCCTCCTCAACCAGACCGAGGCGACGCAGGAAGCCGCGAAACTGGCCGGGTTCACCGGGAATTGCCCGCTGCTGCAGGAACCGACCGCGGCGGCGTTCGCGTTCGGATTCCAGAACGAAAGCAAAGGCGCGCACTGGATGGTGTTCGACTTCGGCGGCGGCACGTTCGACTCCGCGGTGGTGAGCACCGTCGAGGGTGAATTGAGCGTGCTGCACCACGCGGGCGACACCCACCTCGGCGGCCGGAACATCGACCAAGCGGTGCTGGACCGGATACTCGCGCCGGAGGCGGCACGACAGCTCGGCCTCAGCGAATTCGCTCGGGAGAATCCGCGCTGGCGGCGGAACTTCGCCCGGCTGCGCAGCGCCGCCGAAACGGCGAAAATCCAGCTCTCCCAAGCGGAACAGACCCAGGTGATGCTCGACCTCGACCGAGGCGACGGCCAGGAGGAGATGTTCGAGTACGTCCTGCGCCGCGAGGAGGTCGATCAGGCGGCGCGGCCGTTTTACCTGCGGGCGGTGCAGTTGTGCCGGTCCGCGCTGGAGTCGGCGAATCTGCGCCCGGCGGACATCGACCGGCTGCTGCTCGTCGGCGGCCCGACGCTCGCGCCCGGGTTGCGCGAGCTGCTGGCGGATCCGTCAGCCGGGCTCGGCATTCCGCTCGACCACAGCCAGGACCCGAGCACCGTGGTGGCGCGCGGTGCGGCCGCCTATGCCGGAACGGTGGCGCGGCCGCGGACAGTACGCCCGGCGAGGCGTGGGGAGTACTCGCTCGAACTGTCCTACCCGGCCACCACCAGCCTGCCGACCCTGCCGGTGTCCGGCCGTTGTTCGACCGACGGCCCGGCCGAGTGGGCCCGATTCCGGATCGCGCTCAGCGCCCCGCAACGCAGGCCGGTCTACCGGACGTCCGAGGTTTCCGTTTCCGCCGACGGCACTTTCACCGTCGACGTGGTGCTCGACGAGCTGAGCACGAACCGGTTCGAGATCGAACTGCTCGACCCGGCAGGCGCGCGCGTTCCGGTGCGGCCGGACTCGCTCACGATCACGCACCAGCTCAACGAAATGATGGGCCAGACCGTGGTCAACACGGTCGGACTGACCGAAGCCGACGGGTCGTTCACCCCGATGCTGATGAAGAACGCACCGCTGCCGGCGGCTAAACGGCAAACGTTCTTCACGACGGCGACGCTGCGGCGCGGCAACACGTCCGCGGTGATCCGGATCCCGGTCGCGGAAGGCGAACGCCGTCGCGGCGAGCGCAACCAGCAGGTGGGCGTGATCGAGATCCACGCGCGGGACGTGAGGTTCGACCTGCCGCGCGGCAGCGAGATCGTGATGACGTTTGAGATGGACGATTCGCGGCAGGTGTCCGTGGTGGCCGAGGTTCCGTTGCTGGACAACGAGTTCGAGGCGGTCATCGACCTCAAACAGCAGCACGTGCCGGACCCGCAGACGCTGCGGCGGCTGCTGAACGAACTGGAAGCGCGCCACGAACAGGTGCGGACGGAGGTCGTAAGGACGCGTTCGGACCGGGCACGCGGGCTGCTGCACCGGCTGGATGAACAGGGCAGCGTCGCGGCGGTCCGGGACGAAGTGCGCTCTGGCGGTGCCGACGAGGGAGCGGCGGTCGCCGCGGAACGGCGGATGCGCGACGTGCAGGCCGACCTCGACGACATCGAGGCGGAGCTGCGCGTACCCGAGGTGCTGGAACGCCTTCGGGACCAGATCGACCACTGTCGCGAGCTGGTCGACCGCGTCGGCGCGGACGAGGACCGGACCGAACTGGCCGAGATCGAACGCCGGTACGCGGCCATCGCCGAATCGCACGACACCGAGGCGGGCGAGCGACTGTCCGATCGGGCGCTGGACCTGCAGGTTGTGCTGCTGCGCCGGGACGGTTCGCTGCACCTGGAGGTGTTCAACGCGCTGCGGGCCTCGCGCGACACCATGTCCGACCCGGCCCGCGCGCGGGAGCTGATCCGCGAGGGCGAGCACGCGGTGGCGACGTCGAACTGGCCCGCGCTGCCGGACGTCAACCGCCGGTTGCGTCGGTTGCTGCCGGACGACCGGCCGGGTCAGCCGGGCGGCGGGATTCTCCGGGGGGAGCGAGAATGAGCGGGCTTTCGCGGGCGCTGGAACGGGAACTCGTCCTCGCCGAAGGAGCCGACCTCGCCCGTCGCGGCGACTACGAGGCGGCTGTCGCACTCCTGGAACCAGATTCGGCGGGCGATCCCGCCCGGCTCGATCTGCTGGCCCGCGTGCACGCACAGTCTGGCGATCTCGTTGCGGCGGATGCGGCTTGGGCGGCCGTTTTGGCTTTGCAGCCGGACAATTCCGCTGCGGAGGCGGGACGTCGCGTGATTGCGAAAGTCCACTCCGGACGATTGCCTCGGCGGCCGGTCCGCCGGTATCTGCTGACCGCCGGTGCTGTGGTGCTGGTGGGCGGCGCGATCGCGGGCGGGGTGGTGCTGACGACGCGTCAGCCGCCTGCTGCTCCGGTGGTCATGGCGGCCAAGCCGGAGGACGGTCTCCGTGCTGAGCTGGATCGCCTGCACAGCGTGGAATCCCGCGATGCCGCTGCTGCCGAAGAGCGACAGGAGCGCCTGAACCAGCTGGCGAAGTCCTTGGCCGCGCCAGGAGCGACTACGAAGGCAGGAACCGACGCTGTCACGGTCAACTTCGACCGCAGCCTGTTCAGTCCTAACGCGACAACGCCGAACGTAGCCGGGCAAACAGCGTTGACGAATTGGGCGGATGTCCTCAAAGGACATTCCGTGCGCGTAACCGTGATCGGCCACGGCGTAGCTGTCCCCGGCGGCCCGTCAAGCGGCGGCTCGACGGTCTCCTTGGCCCGCGCGTCCGCTGCGGCTCGGGTACTGGCCGGAGCGAGCGGATTGCCACTGACCGCGTTCGCTGTCTCCAGCGCAGACCAAGGCGCGACCCCGGCCCGGACGGTCACGCTCGAAGTGCGGCCGACCGACGCATGAACGCTATGTACAACGCACCGGGCACGATGAGCCCAAGCAGCCACGAGATGTCCGCGCCACCGAGCAGCGGCGCGATCGGGCCGACGAAAATGCCTTCCACATTGGCGAACGGGATCTGCACCGCGATCCCCAGCACGTAAGCGGTCAGCGCGGGCCAAGCCCACCGGCCATAACGGCCATTCGGATCGTAGAGCGCCTCCAGGTCGTACTTCTCCTTGCGCAGCAGGTAAAAGTCGACCAGGTTGATCGAACTCCACGGCGTGAGGAAGTACAACAGAAAGTCGAGGAAGAGCACGAAGTTCGACAGGAACTGCCCGCGGCCGAGGATGGCGATCACCGCGCCGACCACGCCGACACCCGCGATGTAGCCGATCCGGGTGGCTTGCGAAAGCGCTGCGCGGCGGCCGAAGCCGGTCAGTGCGGTCGCGACGGTCATGTAGCCGCCGTAGATGTTCAGCACGTTCACCGTGAACTTGCCGAGCGCGATGGCCAGCAGCAGCGGGATCAGCAACGCTTCGCCGCCGAGGCCGACGACGTACGCGACTTCGTGGCCCTTGAACGCCTTCCCGGCAATGGCGTACGCCATCGCACCGAACGACATCGCCCACACCGCGCCCAGCACCGTGCCGCCGTACGTCCACCAGAACGTCGCGCGCACCGACGTCGCCGAGGGCAGGTAGCGCGAGGTGTCGGCGACGTACGGGCCGAAGGTGAGCTGCCACGACGCGGTCAGCGAGATCGCCAGCAGGAACTTCGGGAAGTCCAAGTGCGGCGCGGCGAGCACGGCACCGAGGTCGTGACCGCTGACCAGCCGGATCGTCAGGTAGAGGAAGACGACCACGGACAGCGCGGACGCGAGCCAGCCGAACCGGTGGATCAGCCGGTACCCGACGATCGCGATCAGCGCCGAAGCGAGCGCGTAGACCGCGATCGCGGCGTCCGTCGGCAGGTGCGTGATCTGGGCGACCGCCTGGCCGCCGAGCAGCGAACCGCTCGCGAAGTAGCCGAGGTACATCACCACGACGAGCACCAGCGGCAGCGCCGCGCCGTACACGCCGAACTGCGCGCGCGACTGGATCATCTGCGGGATGCCGAGCTTCGGCCCCTGCGCGGCGTGCAGCGCCATCGGAACGCCGCCGAGCGCGTTGCCGAGCACGACCGCGACGATCGCCCACAGCGGATGCACGCCGACCAGCACCGTCAGCGCGCCGGTGACCGCCGACGTGATCTGCGTGTTCGCGGCGAACCACAGGGTGAACAGGCTGCGCGGGTGCCCGTGCCGCTCGGACTCGGGCACCGGGTCGATCGAGCGTCGCTCCAATGTGGCCGCCACGTGCCCTCCTGCGGATCTCCGGTGAATGCGCTGGACGAACTCAACGTCAGCGCGGGCCTTCCGGCCAAGTAGCCACCGGATGATTCTGTCTCGGATCCCAGACCCTGACTACCTGTCAGCGCCTGGCAGCGGACTGCCAGCGGAGTGTGCGGCCGGTGCCAGCCGACGCCGCCAGTCTTCAGGGGTCACCAGCTCACAGGGGAGAACAATGCAGACTCCAGTCACCATCATCGGCGCCGGCCTCGGCGGACTGACCCTCGCCCGGGTCCTGCACCTGCGCGGGATCCCGGCCGCGGTCTACGAGGCCGAGCCGTCGCCGATGTCGCGGTCCCAGGGCGGACTGCTCGACATTCACGACTACAACGGCCAGATCGCCGTCGAGGCCGCCGGCCTCCTGGACGAGTTCCGCGACCTGATCCTCGAAGGCCGCCAGCAGATGCGGATCCTCGATCCCGACGGCACCGTCCTGCTCGACCATCCCGACGACGGCACCGGCGGCCGTCCCGAACTCCTGCGCGGCGAGCTGCGGCAGATGCTGCTCGACTCGCTCCCGGACGGAACCGTCCAGTGGGGCCGGAAGGTCAGCGGCGTCCGCACGGTCGCCGACGGCCACGAGGTTTCCTTCGCCGACGGCGGTTCGATCGTCGCGAAGCTGCTGGTCGGCGCGGACGGCGCGTGGTCGAAGGTGCGGCCGCTGCTGTCCGACGCGATGCCGGAGTACATGGGCCTCGCGTTCGTCGAGACCTACCTCTACGACGCCGAAACCCGGCATCCGGCAGCCGCGAAGGTCGTGGGCGGCGGCGGAATGGGTTCCCCCGGGCCGGACCGGCGCATCATGGTGCACCGCGAACGCGACGCCCTGCACACCTACGCGATGCTGAACAAGCCGCAGGAATGGTTCGACGCGCTCGAGGGCCTCGACACCCCGGCCGCTCTCGCCCGGATCGAGGCCGAATTCGACGGCTGGGCCCCGGAAATCCGCGAGCTGATCTCCGGCGGCGACACCCCGCCGATCCTGCGTCGGCACTACCGGCTGCCGGGCGTGCACCGGTGGGAGCGAACCACGGGCGTGACGCTGATCGGCGACGCGGCACACCTGCAGGGCCCGAACGGGGAAGGCGCGAACCTGGCCATGCTCGACGGTTCCGACCTCGCGGAACTGCTTGCCGCGCATCCGGACGACATCGAGACCGCACTGGCCCTGCACGAGGAACGGATGTTCGCGCGCAGCGAGGAGGTCGCCGCCGAGTCCGCGGAGATGGTCAAGCGGATCACCGCCGACCACGGCAAGGACACGGCGAAGGTGGTGGCGGAGGGGTTCCGCCGGATGCTGGCCAAGAAGCGGGAACCCTCGGCGCGGGTCGGCTAAGGCTGGTGCGGTGCGCGCCGTTGAACGTACGTGAGGGGAACCCTGAGGGAATCAGATTCCCTCAGGGTTCCCCTCACGTACGTTCAACGGCCCAGCCGCTGCCGAAGCTCAGACTCCGGTGAGGCGGTGCGCTTTGAAGAACTGAAGAATCACCGGGGTGGCGTCGATCGGGGCAGGGGTGTCGGAGTCGTTGTTCGGGCGGGTGCTCGGCCAGACGTGTCCGGCCCCCTCCACCCGGTAGTGCACCAGCGAACATCCGGGCCACCACTGTTTCACCACGTCGCGCACCGGAGAAACCGATACCGGGTAAGGGAAACACCGGTCGCGCGCGGCCCAGCCGTTCAGCCAGTCCGGAATAGACGGTAGCCCCTTCTCGGGATTGCCGGTGTACGGAATGATGGTGTCGGCCGTGCCGTGGAAGTCGAGCAGCGCGACCTTCCGGCTCGGACGGCAAGCACCGCCTTGGGGGTAGAACGCGCCGGAAACCGGGGCGAACGCGGCGATCCGGTCGGCCATCCGGCACGCCAGCACGCCGACGAAACCGCCGCCGTTCGACTTGCCCGCCGCGTAGATCCGCGCCGGGTCCACGCACATCCGGTGCTGCAGCGAGGTGAGCAGGTCGCCGGTGAACTGGACGTCGTCGACGGGAGCCGAGTAGGGCGCGCCGGTCCACGCGGACTTGCCGTCCGTGCCCGTGACGCCCTGCGGGTACACCGCGATCACGTCCGAGCCGGAGAACCCGGACAGTTCTTCCTGGTACTCCGCCGTGCGGCCGTGCCCGTGATAGGAGAGGACGACCGGGTACTGCCGGTGCGGGTTGTAGCGCGCGGGCACGTAGATCCGGTACTCGCGATCGATGCCGCCGGACGTCAGATGCTCGACCGTCGTGGTGCCAGCGCCGGCCACCGACTGCCCGCATCCGGTCGTCGGCACCGGTTCGGCCGATGCCGGCGCGGCAAGCACCCCGAGCCCGATCACCGCCGCCACTACGGCAACGCCTGCACGGAAACGTCCGGACATCCGATCCTCCTCGATCGACGGGCGAGCGCGACCATAGTCACCCCGCACCGGCCCCGGACGAACCTTTCGTTCATTGAGTTAACGACTAGGCTCGAGTGGGTGACGGACGCGGAAGAGTCCTCTGCCAACCGCATCACCGGCGGCCAGTTCGACAAAGTCGTCATGGCCGGGGCGGTGCACGGCGACATCAACGTCGGCCAGTCGGGCGACAGTCCGGCGGATCTGGCCGACCCGCTCATCGCCTCAGTCCGGCTGCAACCCGGCGGAACCATGGCTGACCTGGTGCTCGACACCGATCCGCCGCAGGTCGCCGTCCCCGGCGGGACGGTCCACATCATCACCGTGGAAGCCCGGACGAACCGCGCCGTAGTCCTGCAATCCGCGCGGGTCGTGGTGGTCTCGCGGATCCCGCCGCGCCCGGCCTGCCTGCAAGTCCGGATCGGCGGCCTGCTGGAACCGCGCCCGTTCACGACCGACTTCGAGGCCCCGTCGCCGCGCCTGGTCGCGCAGGGCCCGGATTTCCCGTTCACCGTCAGCGCGACCGACATCGAGCAGTTCGAGATCGAACCGATCACCACCACCCACGAGGTCGCCTGGCGCCTCGAAGTGGACTGGACCTGCGCGGGCCGCCAGGGCACCACCGTCATCGACAATCAGGGCGAGCCGTTCCAGGCGTATCCGGTGCCCGCTCTCTTCTCAGGCCGCTCGCATTCGGTGCTGAACTCCGGTTGCGACCTGTTCCACGAACGGGGCTGCCCGGCCAGACTGCTCGACGGCGCCCCCGCTTCGCTCTGGGATCGCGCGCAGCCTCCGCCGTATCCCGTGCTGCCGCCGCTCGCGGAGGCTCCGACCTCCGTGGACCTGGATCCCGACCTGAAGGAATCGTGGCCCGAATACCGCAGGGTCGCCAATGCCATCCGGATGTCGGCCGCTGAGCCGGACTTCCGCGGCCACGAACCGCCGGAGCACCGCGCACTGCTCATCCGAGTACTGCGCTACCTCTTCGTCTCCGGCCAAGCCCGCCCCGGTGTTGCCCTGGCTCGGCTCATTCACGCTGAATGGACTGCCGCGCTCGGCGAAGACCACCCAGACACCCTCGCCGTCGCCAACCGCCTGGCGGGTTGCCTGGTGGGCACCAACGATTACCTGGAGGCGCGCGACCTGCTGACCGACCTCCTGCCCAGGGTGAGCCGCGTCCTGGGCGAGGACGATCCGCTGGCACTGACCGTCGCGAGCAACCTGTGCGTGGCGTACATGGGGCTGGACGAATACGAACGGGCCCGCGACCAGACGGAGGACGTGGTGGCCCGGAGCCGCCGCGCGCTCGGCCCGGATGCCTTGGGCACCCTGCGGACTACCGGCAACCTGGTCCAGATCCACCTCCGCCTCGGCAATCGCGCCGCTGCTCTTGCCGTACTGGAGGATCTGCTGCCGAGGTGCCGACAGGCGCTGGGGGAGGACCATCCGCAGACGGTGAGTGCCGCCGCCACCTTGGCTCAAGTCCTCGCGGAGGAGGACTGAGCCGAGGTCAGGAGCCTTGCCGGAGCGCGGTTTCCGCGGCGGCAAGGTGGGCTGGACCTATGCCCACGGCCGCTCCGTCGCGAAGCGGCCGACCGCACCGTATTTCCAGTCCGGGTGCTGCGCGGGCAACCCGAGCGCCGGGCCGATGGTGGCGTTGGCCTCGTCTTCCCATGACGTGATCAATGCCAGCTCGGCACCGGTCCGCTCGGCGAGAGCAAGCATCGAGATCCCGTGCGCCGGATTGAGCCAGCCCCAGCGCGCGGCCTTCCTCCGCCATCGCGAAGCCGGGCGGCGGGGTCTCAGCCGCGAAAGGGTTCAGCGGCCCGTCCACGTCGAGCAGCAGAATCGGCTTCACACTCCGACGCTACCCGGCGCCAACCCCAGTTCAAGGACGGCAAAACCCCTTGCCCGCCAACACCCGTTCCACCGAAGCCGTCACCTGCGCCGCGGACAACTCCCCGCTCTCCAGCGCCCGCTGAAGCCGATCCACCACAGCCCCCACGTCGTTGTGCCCAGACGAGAACAACGCCTGGTCAGCCCCCGCCTGCAACGACTTCAGCACCGCGTCCGGCAACGCGAACCGGTCCGTGATCGCCTTCATCCCGCCCAGATCGTCGGTGATCACCGGTCCGGTGAAGTGGAACTCGTTGCGCAGCAAGCGATACGCCTCCGGCGCGAGCGACGCGGGCTCGTCCCCGGTAAGCCCCGGGACCTCCAGGTGCCCCACCATCACCCCGACCTGCCCGTACTCCGAGATGTCGCGATAAGGCACCAGATCCACCCGACGCAGCTGGTCGAGCGGCGGGGTCACGACGGTGCCGCGGTGCGAATCGCCGGATCCGTGGCCGTGGCCCGGGAAATGCTTCAGCACCGGCTGCACCCCGCCCGCGCGCAGGCCCTCGGCGAACGCCATCGCGTACTGCCGGACCTTCTCCGGATCCGGGCTGTAAGAACGGTCGCCGATCACCGCGTCGTCGGGTTCGTCGCTCACGTCCGCGTCCGGGGCGTAGTCGACGGTCACCCCGCGTGCGCGCAGTTGCTTGCCGCGCTGCTCGCCGATCGCGCGTACCTCGTCCGGCGTCTTCGAGGCCGCCAACTGCCGGGCGCTCGGGAGCGAGCCGTCGAGGTCGTCGATGCGCTGCACGCGCCCGCCCTCCTCGTCGACCGCGACCGAAACCGGGATCTTCGCGGCTCGCTGGACGCCGGCGAGCGCGCCATTTTGCAACAGCGTGGTCTTTTTGTCGCCCACGAAGATCCCGCCGACCTGCTGCGTCCGCACGAGCTCCGCGACGCCCGCCGGATCGCCCGCGTTGACGCCCGGCACCACGAGTTGCGCCACTCGCGCCCGCGGATCCATCCCCGCCACCGCCGACGCGCACGACAGTTGCCCCGGCACAGTCTGCGAAGGCGAGGTTGACGCAGGTGGAGCGGCTTGCGGCGAACTGCCCGCGCTCGGCGCTGTGAGCGGAGTGGGCGTCGCTGTTCCAGAAACGGAACGATCCTCGGAGCACGCGGAAAGCGCACATATGAGCGTTAACCCGCTGACGGCGCCTGCGGTGATCCAGCGGGGTCGTGCGTGCGCCTTCATCATTTCCTCTGCATGTCCGGACGGGTCTCCGTGACGGTAACCGAACCCCACCGGCGGGCCCAACTTCACGCTGTGAAGAATGAGCGCGTCCCGACTAGAGATTTCGTGAAGCTGCGGTGGGCACACTGCAGGAACACGACAGGCGAGTGCTCTGCACCGGGGAGGCAGCGATGAATCAGGTCAAGGTTGCGGCATGGGCTTCGGACCCGATCACCCTCGCGGGCCTCATCGACCATTTGCGCACGCGCCGCGAGGTGCGGGTGATGCCGGGCCAGCAGCGCGGTGAAGCCGCGGTGCTCGTGTTCGCCGCGAACCGCGTCACTCGCGAGGTGAAGGCGGCGCTGCGGGCCGCGGCCTCGGAAACGCCCGCCGCCATCGTCTTCGTCGCCGGGTACGTGGACGCCGACGACCTGGCCGAGCTGGCCGCCTGGCACGTCGCCGCGGTGCTGCCGCGCGACGCGATCGGCGGGGACCAGCTGGTGCGCAGCATCGTGGCCGCCGCCTCCGGGCGCGAGACCTCGATGCGGGATCTGCTGCACCAGGCCGAGACCCTGCGCCGCGGCGGCGACCACACCAACCTGTCGCCGCGCGAGGTCGACGTGCTGCGGTTGATGGCCGAGGGCTGGGACACCGCGGAGATCGCGAACAAGCTCTGCTACTCGGAGCGGACCGTGAAGAACGTGATCTACGGCATGACGAACCGGCTCAAGTTGCGGAACCGTCCGCACGCCGTCGCCTACGCGCTGCGCGCCGGAGTGATTTAAAGGATGCTCACCACGTGCGAAAGCTGACCCGGCGCCCGGCCGTTGCCGCGCTCGCCGCCGCATTCCTGTTACTGGCGGCCGCGTGCGGTTCCGCCGCGTCCTCGGGGAAGATCACGCTCAGCGTGGCCACATTCGGCGAGTTCGGCTACGCGCCGCTCTTCGAGCAGTACCAGAAAGACCATCCGAACATCGAGATCCGCAGCCGGGTCACCGATTTCGACACGCATTTCAAGAGCCTCGCCACGCAGCTGTCGGCCGGGCGCGGCGCGGCCGACGTCGTCGCGGTCGAGGAGCAGTACATCCCGAAGTACATCCGGGCCAAGGACAAATTCGTCAACCTGGCCGGCTTCGGTGCGGACAAGCTGAAGCAGCAATGGGCGCCGTGGAAGTGGGCGCAGGGCACCTCGGGCGATTACGTGTTCGGGCTCGGCACCGACATGGGCAGCCTCGCGATGTGCTATCGCCGGGATCTGTTCCAGCAGGCCGGATTGCCGACCGATCGCAAGGCCGTCGCCGAGCTGATGCCGGACTGGCGGGGCTACGCGAATGTCGCGGCCCAGTTCACCGAGAAGCTGCCGAAGGTGAAGTTCGCCGATTCGGCGGGCACCGTCTACACCGCGATGCTGAACCAGTCTCCGGAGAACTACTTCTCCGCCAAGGACGATTCCTACATCGCCGACCAGAACCCCAGCGTGCGCAACGCCTTCCAATTGTCCGGCGGCCTCGCGCAGGCTCACGAAACGGCCGGCGCGACGACGTACACGCAGGCTTGGAACGTCGCGATCAAACAGGGCAGCTTCGCGACCATCGCGTGTCCGGCTTGGATGCTCACGCAGATCAAGGAAGCCGGCGGAGACGCGGTCAGCGGCAAATGGGACGTCACGACGGTGCCGGGCAACAGCGGCAACCAGGGCGGTTCCTTCCTCGCCGTGCCGAAGCAGAGCGCGCACCCGAAGGAAGCCTACGACCTCGCGCAGTGGCTGACTGCGCCCGCGCAGCAGAAACGACTTTTCCTCTCCGACGGAATCCTGCCGAGCGAACCGGGCGTGTATCAGGATCCGCAGGTCATCGCCCACACCGATCCCTATTTCTCGAACGCGCCGGTCGGCCAGATCTACGCGGCGTCGGCGGACCGGCTGCGGCCGAATTACCGCGGCCTGCACGACGCTGACGTGCGTCCCGAATTCGGCCGCGCGCTCGGCCGGATCGAGGACGGCTCGGAGAACGTCGACCAGGCGTGGGCCGATGCGGTCCGGATGGGCCGCGACGCGATCAAGTAGCTGTCGTGGACCGGAAGCTCACCCTCTACGTCTTCATTCTGCCGTTCTTTGTCCTTTTTGGAGTGTTCGGCGCGTTCCCGCTGCTGTACACGTCGTGGGTTTCGCTGCACCGATGGGATTTGCTTTCCGGTCCGGATGGCGGCCTCGGCTTCTCCAATTACGTCGAGCTGTTCGGTGATCCGCGGTTCTACAACGCACTTTTCAACACCGTCAGCATCTTCCTGCTCGCGGCGATTCCGCAGTTCTTCCTCGCGCTGGGCGTCGCCGCCCTGCTGAATCGGCCGCTGCGGGCGGCGACGTGGTGGCGGGCCGGGCTTCTGCTGCCGAACCTGGTGTCCGTGGTCGCCGTCGGGCTGGTGTTCGCGCAGCTGTACAGCTCGGGCTACGGCGTGGTCAACGAGGTGCTCGGCTGGTTCGGGGTGCCGCCGGTGTCCTGGCAGTCGCACCAGTGGTCGTCGCACCTCGCGGTGGCGAGCATGGTGATGTGGCGCTGGACCGGCTACAACGCGCTCATCTACCTGGCCGCGATGCAAGCAGTGCCCCAGGATCTGTACGAAGCCGCCGCGCTCGACGGAGCTTCGCGGTGGCGGTCGTTCTGGTCGATCACCGTGCCCGGCATCCGCCCGACCATCGCGTTCACCGCAGTCGCAGGCACGGTCAACGGCCTCCAGTTGTTCGCCGAACCGCAGCTGTTCGACGCCACCGGCAACGGCGGCGCGGGCGGCAACGACCGGCAATTCCAAACGCTCACGATGTACCTGTACGAAAAAGGCTTCGGCAAATTCGACGCCGGATACGCCGCGGCGTTGTCCTGGGTGATGTTCCTGATCTGCCTGGTGTTCGCGGTCATCAACTACCGGCTCGTACGCCGCTTCGTAGGTGCGCCGTGATCCGCCGGGGCCGGGCCGGGGGTTGGGTATACGCGGTGCTGGTGGGGCTGGTCGCCTCGTCGTTGTTCCCGCTGTACTGGTCCTTCGTAGTGTCCACACGGGACAACGCGGCTATCGGCGAGACCTCTCCGCTGCTGCTGCCCGGCGGCCATCTCTTCGACAACATCCAGCGCGTCTTCACCACCGTCGATTTCTGGCTGGCGATCGGCAATTCGCTGATCGTCGCGACGACGGTGATGGTGTCCAATGTGGTCCTGTCCAGTTTCGCCGGCTTTTCCTTCGCCCGGCTCCGGTTCCGCGGCCGCAACACGCTGTTCCTCCTCGTGGTCGGTTCGGCGATGGTGCCCGCACAGCTGGGCGTCGTCCCGCTTTACCTGGTGGTGAGCGATTTCGGCTGGTACGGCCGCCTCGAAGCGGTGATCGTGCCCGCGCTGGTGAGCGCGTTCGGCGTGTTCTGGATGCGCCAGGCCTGCGAGGGTTCGATCGACCAGGACCTGGTCGACGCGGCCACTGTGGACGGAGCGTCGGTGCTGCGCACGTTCTGGCACGTGGCAGTCCCGGCGATCCGTCCACAAGCGACTGTCCTGGCGATGGTGACTTTCCTCGGCGCGTGGAACGACTACTTCTGGCCGCTGGTCGTCCTGGACCCGGCGCAGACGCCGACCGTGCAGGTGGTCCTGTCCCAGCTGGCCAGCGGCTACTTCACCGACTACGCCCTGATGCTGACCGGCGCGACGCTGGGCGTTCTGCCGGTCATCGTCCTCTTCCTGCTGCTCGGCCGAAACCTGGTGCGCAGCATTTCGACCGGCCTGACCCGGGCCTGACTCACGAGACATACCGCCCGAAGAACCCGGCAATGGCGGACCGCTGCACCGCGATGCTCGCCCGCGGATCGATAGTCCCGATCCGCGTCTGCTGCACCTTAGGATCGACCGGCACCCGCTGCGCCAACTTCGGCAGGAACCACTGGACATCGGTGTAGCTGTAGTGCATCGCCGTAGCCAAGGTGATCTCCTGCTTCGGAGAAGAAGTGTGCTCCCACAACGACTTCCACGCGGGCGACGTCCGATGGCTGCGCGCCTGCCCGTCACTGGTGCTACCGGACGACCCCATCAACAACACCGGCCGCGACACCCCCTCCGCGCCCGCGCGAGTGAGCTGCTTGCCATCCACGTCATAGGCGAGCCAACCGTCCAGATCGGCTGCCGCGTCCACCCGGGAGTCCACTGTGGATACCTCAGCAGCGGTATCCCCGCCGAACGAATGCCCGATCGCCCCGACCCGGCTCAGGTCCATCGACTGCCCGAGCCCCGGGATGCCCGGCAGCTGGTCAAGCGCGAACCGGACATCCGCGACCCGCGTCCGCATCCCGGCGACCAGGTCCTTGCTCCCCTGAGAGAACACCACCCGCCCGTCAGGGAACACGACGAACGGCGCCTCGCCGGTGTGGTCGATGGTAACCACAATGTACCCGCGGCTGGCGAGATCCTCGGCGGTCGCGCTGCCCAGCGCGCGCAGCGACGCCCAGCCCGGCGAGTACACGACCACCGGCCACCGTCCCTGCACCGGCGCGTTCGCCCGGGCATGCGTCTCGACGGCCGCCCAGTCGATCTTGCCGGTCGGCAGCCCCAGAGCCGGTGCCGCACCCTGGTCGAAGTACGGCGCGGCTTTGGCGGGCAGATACCGCGCCTTCGGACCAGCGCCGGGCCGGGTCGGGTACCAGACGCTGATCATCAGCTCCCTGTTCCGCGCCTGGTCGACGAGGTGGACGTCGCGTTCGCCGATCGCGTGCGGCCCGGACGGCGTGGGAAGTTCGAAGGTGACCGCGGTTTCCGCCGCGGCGGGTGCGGCACCCAGTGCGGTGGCGAGGAGGGCGGCGGCGAGGACGGTTCGGAAGCGCATGCCGGAACTCTGCCGGTTTGCCCGGGATGCCCGCGCCTGCCGACCGTCTGCAGCGACCCCCTACTTTCGTCAACCCGTCCGTCGCGCCACGGTCGTCGCCAGCTCGCTCCGCGACGGTGCGTCCAGCTTCCCGAGCAACCGCACGACGTGCGCCTGGACCGTCCGGCGCGGAATGCGCAGCTCGGTCGCGATCTCCGGATTGGACCGGCCAGCGGCGACGAGCCGGGCGATGCGGACCTCCAGCGTCGACAGCGATTCCCAGCCGTGCTCGGGCCGCGCCGACGCCAGCGAAGCCCCGCGCTGCACGCCGACCGCCTGCAACCGCGTTTCCGCGTGCTCCAGATTCCACGCCGCCGAGAGCTCGGTGTACAGCGAAGCGGCCTCGTCGAACGCGGCTTGCGCGGCATCCAAGCGGCCAACGCGAGCCAGCAGCACCGCCGCGTCCTCCAACGCGCTGGCCAGCTCCGGTTTCCGCCCCACCGCGCGGAAATGCTCCACCGTCCGCAGAACCGGCTCCGGATCCTCGTCCAGCAACCCGCGACACCATTCCGCGGCCGCGAACGCCCGCGCCGGTTCGAGCTCCTTCTCCGCCTCTTCGACACACACCGCCAGCGCCCGCTCCGCCGCCGCCCGGTCTCCCGCCGCCAACGCGATCTGCGCGAACTGCGGCAACCACTGATGCCGCAACATCATCTGCGCGTACGTCGGGTTCAAGATCGGCTCGAATACCGTGATCGCCTTCTGCAGATCACCCTGTTGATAGGCGACAAGCGCATGCGCGGCAAGCAAAAAGTCGAAACTCTCCCGCTCGGCACTCGTCGCGGGCGCGTGTTCCTCCGCGGCGTCGAGCAGCGCGGCCGCCTGCGCGAGTTCGCCCCGCCGTGCCGCGATGAGCGCCGCGACCCCGTGCAGCAGCAACGCCGCGGCACCCGGTTCGCGCAGGCCGAAGAAGGTGATCGCCGGACCGTCCTCGGTCACCGTGTCCAGCTCGACCAGCGCTTCGTCCCACCGGCCTTCCCAATACCGGTGCACCGCGACGGAAACCTGCAGCCCGCTCGGCATGCTGTGCCGCCGCGTCACCTCGGCGGCCTCCTGCAGCGTGCGGTTCGCGTCGTCCAGCCGGTCGAGGTTCTGCAGCGTGAAGACGCGGTTGTCCAGCAGGTCCAGGTGCAGATCGGCCAGCTCGTGGTCGTCGCCGACGGCCGCGATCGCCTCGTCCACGTGCTTCAGCGCGCTGGCGTGGTGCCGTCGCACGGAATCGACCAGCCACAACGTCTGCAGCGCGTGCGCGGTGAGGTAGCCGTCGCCGTTCGCCTCGGCCCGGGCGTGATGCGCGTTCTCCTCCGCGACATCGAGGTCGTCGAGACCGCCGCGCCGGTAGTTCGCGAGCAGGTGGCGACCCCGGACCCGCCACAGCTCCGGGACTCCCGGATCCTCCGCCGGGTTCCCGAGCGTCTCCACCGCGAGCCGCGCGTCGCCCCGGCGGAACCGCATCGCGGACACGATGTGGCGCAGCTCCGCCGTGTGGTCCGGATCGCGAGACAACTCAAATGCCCGCAGTGCGAGGTCTTCCGGACTCCGTTCGAGCCGGAACAACACCCGCACCAGCGCGACCAGCAACGGCTCGCGGCGCGGATCGTCGTCCTCGATCCCGGCGAGCGCGCGCTCCAGCAGCTCGACGGCGATCAGCGGGGCCCGGTTCGACACCGCGCTCTGGTGCTCCACGAGCCAGTCCAGCACCCACGGGTCCACAGTGGACGGAACGGCCACGAGCTGCTCGGCGACCCGCTTCACCGGCGCGCCGATCTTGGCCAGCGCTTCGGCGGCCTGCCGATGCTGCGCGGCCCGGGTCTCCGGCGGCAGGTGGTGGTACAACGTCTGACGCAGCAACGGAAGCCGGAACGCGAGCTGGGTTCCGGTGTCGAGCAGGATGTTGTCCGCCACTGCCGCTTCGAGCGGGCCGAGCAGATCCGACGGCCGCTGTCCGAGCACCGCCGCGATGTCGCCGACCGCGAACTCCATGCCGAGAATCGCGCCCCAGCCCAGCACCTGCCGGGTCTGCTCGGGCAGCAGCTCCAGCCGCCGGTTGACCGCCGCGACGATCGATTCCGGCGGCTCGAACCGCAGCGGATCCGGGACGTCGGCGAGCCCGTCGCGCTGCTCGACCGCGCCCGAGTGCATCAGCGCGTCCAGCATTTCCTTGAGGTACAACGGATTGCCGCCGGCGCGCGCGGTCAGGTCCCGCAGCCGGGGCCCGGGGTCCGCGCCGATCTGCCGCCGCAGGAGACACAGGACGTCGTCCTCGCCGAGCGGGCCGAGGTCGAGCACGACGCCGTCGCGCGTCTCGACGCCACGGCGCAGCTGGGTCATCTCCGGCCGCTCCGGCACCGGTCGCGTCGCGGCGACCAGCAACAACGGCAGCTGCCGGGCGGCGGCGGACAGCCGATGCCACACCAGCACGCTCGGCTCGTCCGCCCATTGCAGGTCGTCGACCACGAGCAGCAGCGGCGATTCGGCGCACAGTTCGTCGACGAGCGCCAGCAGCCGGTCGACCGAATCCAGCACCGGGTCGCCGACGCGCCGCACCGGTTCCTCGCCGCTCAGCGCGACGCGAGCGCGGCGCGGATCCGGCGAATGCGGGTCGATCGCCAGGCATTCGTGCATGACCTGCAACGGAAACCGCATGCTCAGCTCGTCCGCGGTGACCCAGGCGACCTGCAGGCCACCGGCGTCGCCGAACGCGTGCGCCAGCAGCTCCGACTTCCCGATCCCGGCCTCGCCCTCGATCCACACCGCCTTGCCCCGGCCCGCGCGGACCCCGTCGAGCAGCTGGTGCAGCTTGCTTACCTCGGCTTCCCGGCCGAGCAACGGATCCCGCGGCGCACGCACGACCGGCTCGGGCATCGCCGGTCGCCGCAGGTCCAGCGCCGGATCCTCGGCGAGCACGCGCTGGTGCAGCTCGCGCAGCCCCGGCCCGGGCTCGACGCCCAGCTCCGCGCGGATCGTGCTGCGCGCGTCGCGGAACACGTCGAGTGCGTCGGAATGCCGACCGCTGCGATAAAGCGCGAGCATCAGCGAGGCCCGCAACGATTCGCGCAGCGGATACTCGGCGGTGAGCGCGGTCAGCTCAGCGATGATCTCCTGGTGGCCGCCCATTTCCAGCCTGCTGCGGGCAGCCCGGTCCAGCGTGTCCAGCCGAAGCTCGGCCAGATACGCGCGATGCCGCTCGGCGAAATTGCCGGGCACGCCGGACAGCGCTTCGCCGTGCCAGAGCTTGAGCGCGGCACTGAACTCGGCCACCGCGCGGTTGTGCGCCCCGGCCTCGGCCTCGCGTTTGCCGTCTTCCCGGTGCTGCTCGAACTTCGCCGCGTCCAGCGCTTCGGGCGCGAGGTCGAGCGTGTAGCCCGCCGGGCCGGACCCGAGCACCGTCGAGGCGGACCACCGGGTGCGTTCGGGTTCCAGCGCGCGGCGCAGCCCGGAGATGTAGGTGTGCACGCTGCCCTCGACACTGGCCGGCGGCGACTCACCCCACACGCCCGCAATCAGCTCGGCGCGCGGTACCGGCCGTCCGGCGGCGACCGCCAGCATGGCGAAGACCGCCCGCTGCCGCGCGGGTCCGAGCGAGATTTCGGTCGTCCCGCGCCAGGCGCGCAGCGGGCCGAGCACTGTCACCCGCACATCCCCTGGCATGCCGTTCCATTCGCCGTGTTGACCGAGTTTACCGGTCGATCATGGACGCGAGTCCACCCCGGTTCACTCTCCTGCCGCACGCGCGCGGACCGGACTGGCCCGCCGGATGCCGTACGGCTGCATCCGTGTCTCGGCCCGCCGCACGTCCCAAGCCGCGCCGACCGAGGTGTAGCTGGTGAGTGCCGCGAGGAAAGCCGTGCGCGCCTCGTCGAGACGGCGGTACTCGGCGAGCAGGATCGCGGCGTCCTCGCTGGCGCGCGCGTGCTTGAGCATCCGTCCGGCGGCCTCGTAGTGCGTGGCGGCGCCGAGGATCGCGTCCGGATCCGCGGTGACTAGGCCCCGGCAGTGCGCGGAGGCCGCGGTGTGCGACGGCGGGGTGTCGTACCCGCTGGTGTCGCCCATCAGCCGCAACGCCCGGAACGCGTGCGGTTGGTCGCCGAGCTGCATGGCGAGCCGCGCGAGGTCCGGCAGCCACTGCTGGCGCGCGGCGGGCGGGTAGCTCTGTTCCAACAGCGGCAGCAGCGCGGCGAGGGCGGCTTCGGGGTCACCTTCCAGCTCGGCGAGCTGGGCGCGCGCGGCGAGCAGGTAATCGCCGCCGTTCGGTTCGAGACCGTGCGGGAACTGATGCCGGGCCGCCGCGTCCAGATGCGCGCGGGCTTCCTCCGGCTCGTCCCGGTGGCTCGCGATCAACGCGCCGACGCCGTGCACGAGCAACGCCGATCCCGGGCTGCGCAACACATACGACGCGGTTTCCGCGCCACCCCGGATCACCGTGTCGAGTTCGGAGAGCGCCTCGCCCCAACGGCCGCGCCAGTAGTAATGCACCGCGCCGGCCAGGTGCATCTCGCCCGGCACCGCGCGGGTCGCGGCCAGCCTGCGCGCGGTGCTCAGATCGGCGTCGTTGTCGAGGCCGTCCAGCACGCCCAGTTCGGACAGATCCGGCGCTGCGGCTTGATGATCGACGGCGAACCGTTCGATAGTCACGCGCAGCGTTTCGTGCCGGCCGCGCCACATCTCCGGCACCTTCGGATCGGCCAGCGTACGGCGGACTTCCGAGGAGGCTTCGGCGAATTCGCCACGGCGGTAATAGATGTAGGCGAGGATCCAGCGCATTTCCGCGGCCTGCCTGCTGTCCTTGGTGCGCGCCACGACCGACCGCGCCTCCGCCTCCGGTTCGCGGCCGAGCCAGAACAGCAGCCGGGCGAGCGTGGCGGTGAGCGGTTCGCGGGCCTCGGCGGGCAGCACGGCCTGCTTGACGACCTGTTTGAGCAGGTCCACCGCGACCCGCGGCGACTGCGCGGCGACCGTGCCGATGTGTTCGACCAGCCAGTTCGCGACCCACGGGTCCACCTGCGCGGGCGCGGCGGCGAGCTGTTCGGCGACGCGTTCCGCGCCCGCCCCCGCTCCGTCGAGCGCCTCGGCCAGCTGCCGGTGCAGCGCGACGCGCATCGCGGCCGGCGTCTTTTCGTACAACACGCGGCGTAGCAACGGATGCCGGAACGCGAGCAGATCGCCGGACTCGACCAGCACTCCCGCCGTGAGCGCCTCCTCGACCGCGGCGACGAGCGCGGTCGGTGCGCGTTCGGTGGCGATCGCGATGTCGGCGAGCGAGAATTCCTTGCCCAGCAAGGCTGCCCAGCGCAGCAGGTCCCGCGCGGAGCTGGAGAGGAAGATCAGGTACAGCGTGATCCGCGAGCCGAGCGGCGACGGGATCGAACGGCACGAGGAACCGTCGACGATCGCGTGCGCGCCGTCGAGCAGGATCATCGAGTTGGCGAGCAGCGTTTCGACGATTTCCGTGGCGTAGCGCGGATTCCCGGCGGCGTGGCTGAGCAGCAGCGAGAACATCCGGTTCGGCGGCGCACCGGTGAGGTCGGCCGAAATCTTCCGGATCTCGCTGTCCCGCAACGGCTCCAGCCGCAGCAGCGACGTCGCGCCGGACGACAGGTCCGCGGCCAGCCCTTCGAGCGCGGCCGAGCGGGGGAGCGGACGGCTCGCTCCGACGAGCAACAGCGGCAGCCGCCGGGTTTCGCGGGCGAGGTGCTGCCACACCTGCAGCGTCGTTTCGTCAGCCCACTGCAGATCGTCGACCACGAGCGCGAGCGGACCGTCCGCGCACAGCTGTCGGACCAGTCCGAGAATGCCCTGGACCGGGTCCAGCTCCGGGTTCTCGGCGAGCGCCACCGCCAGTTCCGCGCGCCGCAGATCCGAGGCGCGCGAATGCACGCCGAGCGCGTCCAGCAGCGGCCGGAGAGCAAAGCCCTGGTCGAGCGAATCGGCGGCGGCGAACAGCGCGGTGTAGCCGGTTTCGTGCGCCAGCGCGACGGTTTCGGCCAGCAGCGCGGTCCGGCCGATCCCCGGTTCTCCCTTGACCCACACCGAACGGCCGAGGCCGCCGCCGAGACCGGCGACGGCCTCGCTGAGCAGCTGAAGCTCGTTCTCCCGCCCGACAAACGTCGCCGGGCGCGGCGGCAGCACCGGCAACGGGAAGCGCGGGACCTTCGTGACCGGCGCGGGCGTGACCGCCTCGTCGGCGGCCAGCAGCTTCTCGTAAAGCTCCCGCAGCGCTGGCCCCGGCTCGGTCCCGGACGCTTCGACCAGCCGCTCGCGCAGTTCGGTGTAAACGGTGAGCGCCTCGTGATGCCGTCCCGCTCGGTCGAGCGCTCGCATGAGCAGACCGTGCAGCGGCTCGCGGAACGGGTGGTCCGCGGCGAGTTCGCCGAGCTGCGTGACGAGCCCGGCGGATTCGCCCGAGTCCATCGCCAGCTCGGCCCGGCGTTCGACGGTCGCCAGCCGGAGCTCCTCCAGCCGCACCCGCTGCGCACTGGCGTAATGACCGGACAGGCATTGCAGCGGTGTGCCGTCCCACTCCGCGAGAGCTTCGTCGAGCACGCTTCGCGCTTCGGCCCGGCGTCCCTCGGCGAGCAGCCGGTTGCCTAGATCGCGCAGCGCGCTGAAGCGGTGGACGTCGACCTGCTCCGGTTCGACGCAGAGCGAGTAGCCGGACCCGGTGGAGGCGATCAGCCGCGATTCGGCGCCTTTGCGGCGGCCCGGTTCGAGGACGCGGCGCAGACCGGAGATATAGGTGTAGATGCTCCCCTGCGCGCTGGCCGGGGGCGCGTCGCCCCACACCGCGTCGATGAGCACTTCGCGGGAGACCGTGCGGTTCGGGGAGAAGGCCAGTACGGCGAAGACCGTGCGCCGATGAGCAGAACCGAGGTCGAGCTGCCGGTCGCCGAGCCAGGCTCGTACCGGTCCGAGCAGCTGGATTTCCGGCGCCGGGACGCCGCCGGATGCCGACATCGGTCTCCCTTCACGCGCTGACGGATCGTCACACGCCGGATGCCACTGGTGAGCTTACGCCGAAAAGGTGACGTGGCGGGACCGCCCCGGGTTGCTTTTGCCGGTCTTGTCCAGCGAATTGTCCGGTGGACAGAGTCGAGGGGGCGGCCCCGCGGTGAACGCCGGGCAAACCGGCCGGGCGGTCCGGCAGGCACACCTCCCGCGACAAAGGGGCATCCGGCCCGCTCCCCGGTTTCCGAACCGGAATCCCTGCGGCAGCCTCGATGAGGAACCCGCGCGCTCGATCGCGGTCTTGACGTGCGGACGGTGAGGAGGAGGCGTGGACCCGGTCCCGGGCCTGCCGGAACAGGCGGTGCCGTTCGCCGCGGCGATCGACGCCGCGAACGCCTGTTTCGGCACGGTGAACAGCGAAATGGCGGCGCTGCAGGCGTCGTGGCGCGGCGAGGCGGCGGTCCGGTTCGGCCAGGCGATGAACGATTGGGAGCAGCAGTTCGATCGCATTCTGGGCAGTCTGGCAGATCTCGTGGACGTCGCGCGCGGTACGGCCGCGTCCTCGGCCGCTGAGTGCTCAAACGAGCGCTTGCGGTGCGCCGACCGTCGATGAGCGGCGATCCCGGCTTCGATCAGGCCGCCGAGGTGCTGTCCCGGATCCGCCGGACCACCGGCGACCTCGGCGCGGTGCTCGCCGAGCTGGAGTCCACAGTGGAGCCCGAGGTGGCAAGCTGGCCGTCGGCGGCGCGGGCCCGCTACCGGGAGGCCAAACGGGAGTGGTCGACCGCGCTGGACCGGATGCCCGAATGCCTCGACCGGGCCGCCGAGGCCTTCCGCGAGATCTCCGCCGAAGACCCGAAAAGAGGCGGCTGAGCTGCGAGAACCCCGGTTTTCTTCATCGGCCTTCACGAGCGCGCCAGAAAACGTGAAGTCTCGCCCTCCACACTGCGTGCAGGCAATGTGGAGGGGGTAGTCGTGAAGCTCGTCAAGGTCGCAGTTCTCGCCTCGGACCCGATCACCCGGGCCGGAGCCGCGAGCCTGCTGGGTTCGCGCCCGGAGCTGGTCCTGCTCGGCCAGGACGCGGCGAGCCAGGCGGACGTGGTCCTCGTGATGGAGGAACACGTCACCGACCGGGTGCTGTCGCAGGTGCGGGAGCTCGGCAGGCAGTCCGAGCAGTTGACCGGGCCGCATCTGGTGATCGTCGTCGACCATTTCCGCGAGAGCGACCTGATGACGGCCGTCGAATGCGGCGTCGTCGCGATCCTGCCGCGCCGCGAAACCGGCGGCGGCGAACTGGTCGCGGCAGTGCTGGCCGCGGGGGACGGCACGGCGACGCTGCCGCCGCGGCTGCAGGGCGCGCTGCTCGCGCAGGTCCAGCGGATGCGCCGCGACGTGCTGGAGCCGAACGGCCTCACGCTGTCCGGCCTGGCCTCGCGCGAATGCGACGTGCTGCGGCTGGTCGCCGAGGGCTACGGAACCGAGGAGATCGCGACGAAGCTCTGCTATTCGGAGCGGACGGTCAAGAACGTGCTCTACGGCTTGATGACCCGATGCGGTCTGAACAACCGCGCGCACGCCGTGGCCTATGCCCTGCGCGCCGGCGCGATCTAATGTTCTGATCATGGCGCAGACGGCGGTAGAAATCGCTCGCGGAGTGCGGGCGGGGGAGCTGGACCCGGTCCAGGTGACCGAAGAAGCACTCGCCCGGATCGCGGCAGCGGACGGCGTCGTCGGCGCTTTCCGCCGCGTGCGCTTTGCCGAGGCACGAGCCGAAGCCGCCGAAGTCGCGGCCCGCTCGGACCTGGCTTCGCTGCCGCTGGCCGGTGTCCCAGTCGCGGTGAAAGACGTCACCGAGGTCGCCGGCGAGTACATGGGCTGGGGCTCCGAAGCAGGCCCCCGCACCCTCGCCGACGCCGACGGCCTGATCGCCTCCCGCCTGCGCGCGGCCGGTGCGGTGATCGTCGGCCTGACCCGCGTGCCGGAGCTGTGCGTCTTCCCGACCAGCGACGATCCCGACGGCATCGCCCGCAACCCGCGCAACCCGTCCTTCACCGCAGGCGGCTCCTCCGGCGGAAGCGCCGCCGCGGTCGCGGCCGGCCTGGTCCCGATCGCCCACGGCACCGACGGATTGGGCTCCATCCGGCTGCCCGCCGGAATGTGCGGAATCGTCGGCCTGAAACCCGGCCGCGACGTGGTCCGCGAAGACACCCCCGGCTGGTTCGGCCTCTCCACCCACGGCCCGCTCGCCACCACTGCCGCCGACGCCGCTCTCCTGATGTCAGTCCTGGCCGACCGCCCAGACTGGGCCACGGTCGCGACTCCCGGCGCACAACGAATCGCGACCTCGACCCAGGTCCCGTTCACCCGGGCCCCGCTGCCGCGCCCCCTGCGCGCCACCGTCGACCAGGCAGCCGACCTCCTGCGCGCATCCGGCCACTCGGTCGATTCCGCGACCCCCGCCTACCCGCTCCGCGCCCTGGGCGGCCTGGTCGCCCGCTGGTTCGCCGGTCCGGCCGAGCAAGTCGCGGGTTCGTTCGACCTCTCGCGACTGCAACCCCGAACCCGCGTGCACGTCCGCCTGGGCCGCCTGACCTCGCGCCTGGTCACCGACCGGGCCCGCGACGAATGGCAAGCGATCGCGGCGCGGTTCTTCGAGTCGCACGACGTCCTGGTGACGCCGACTTTGGCGACCTTGCCGGTGAAAGCCCGCCGCTGGCACCGAGAATCCTGGCTGGCGAACGCGGTCCCGTCGTCGAGGGTGGCGTCCTTCACCGGCCCGTGGAACCTGGCCGGATACCCGGCGCTGTCGGTTCCGGTCGCCCGGCATCCTGTCCACGACCTGGCGATGTGCGTGCAGCTGGTCGCTCGCCCCGGCGGGGAGCCAGTGCTGCTGGGGCTGGCGGCGGAGCTGGAGTCAGCGAACCCTTGGCCGCGGACAGTCTGAGGCTCCGCCTGCATGCCGTGAAGGACTCCTTGAAGGAATCTGATTCCCTCAAGGAGTCCTTCACGGACCTCAAGACGCGGTCACCTGGCGACGAATCGGGCATTCCGGCGCTATTGGCGTCCTTTGTGGACGGTCAGCGGGCCGAGCTCACGCGACTTGAGTTCCTGGCATCGGGAATCAGAGTCCGTGAAGGTGGCCCTCACGGACTTGGCCCCACAACCGAGCGGCTCGCGACCTGGATCGCCCGCTGACTGCCCGCCGCCGTTCGGAGCGAAACGTCGTGGTCGCGCACTTGTCAGTCGAGCAGTCGGCGGACGCGCTGCTCGCCAACGTGCTTTCCCGAGCCGCAGGTCTCTGAGCAGGTTCCCGGCTGGCTGGGCGCGGCGGTGTTCGGCTTGCCCGCTGACGTGCCCTTTCCGGAGCCGCGCGTAGAAGTCTTGTAGCCGCAGCGAATGCCCGCCGGACCGTTTCCGGGCCGACGGGCTCACTGCGGTCCGCGGGTCAACTGCTCGGCTTGCCCGCCGTCTGCGGCTGGGACTTCGCGCCGTTCCCCGTCGAGCCGCTGCCGGTCTTCGCGCCGTTTCCGGCCGCGCTTTCCGTCGACCCGCCGTTCGCCGAACCGCCCTTTCCGGCGCCGCCATTCGCGGACGAGCCGTTCCCCGCAGGGGCCTTCGCGGCGGAACCGTTCTCAGCCTTCGGCTTAGGCGAGGGGGACGGAGCAGTCTTCGACTCGACCGGCGCGGGAGACGGGTCCGGCTTGGCCGGGTCGTCGCCGCCAACCAGCTTCGAGGCAGCAGGCAGCACCGATTCCGACGGCAGCGCGGTCAGCAGACCCTCGCTCCGGCCGAGCACCTCGTCCGCCATCGCCAGGTTCTTGCGGGCCTGTTCGCGGATCTCCGCGAGCCGCTCGACCTTCCGCGTCGCCGCGGTGGTGCGCTGGGCCGCCTGCGTGGTCGCCTCGTCGAGACGGCGCTTGGCCTCCGCCGTCGCCTCCTCGACGCGGCGGGCCGCCTCCGCGGTGGCTTCCGAGATCCGGCGTTCGGCCTGGTTCTTGCTGGCCGTGCGCTGGTCGGTGATCATCTTTTCGTGCGCGGTGCGCTCGGCGGTGATCTTCGAGTCGAAATCGCGCTCGATCTTGCGACGCTTGCGCTCGGCCTCGTTGTCGAGGAGTTCCCGGCGCTGCGCCGCCTCGACTGTCAGCCGCTGCACTTCGGCGCGGGTTTCCTTCAGTGCGGCCTCGTGCTCCGAGTGCAGCGCTTCGGCCTGCTTGTCCAGCTCCGCGACCAAGCGGTGGTACCGCTCGCGCAGCTTCGTGGACGCCTCGGTCGACGACGCCCAGTGCTTCTCGGCCGCCACCTGAGCGCGCTTGGTGATCTCGTCGGCCCGCGCGTGCGCGAGCGAGACGGTGCGCTGCATCCGCTCGTCCAGGTCCTCGAGCCGCTCCGGCGGCTTCAGCAGCTCCTCGACCCGGGACTGCAGCTTCGACACCTCGCCGCGCGCCGCCTCGAGTTCGCGCGACAGCGTGGCGACCTGCGTGGCAGCCGCGTCGCGGTCGGTGATCAGCCGGTGCAGCTGACCCTCGAGGTGGTCGAGGTACTGCCGCACCTCGGTGCGGTCGAAGCCGCGCCAGGCTTCGGTGTACTCGCGCCGCAGCGGGAGGAGGCCGTTGTCTCGCTCGGGAACCATGCCCACGACCGTACCCGCGCACCTGGCGTGCGTGCCGCCAGGAGTGGTGAATCACCGCCCCGGGTCGATTCTTCGTGGCGATCTCGCCTGAACGGCCTCACCCGCCGCGCGAAGCCGTCACTACCAGTGGAACCCGCGCGACAGCCGGGCCAGCGCCATCGCCGCGCGGGACAGGTGTTTCTCGCCCCGCCCGATCTTCAGTTTCCCGCTGCCGCCCGCCGCCGCGGAGTCCGGGAAAATCCGGAAACCCTGGTACGCGATCGCGTCGGTGAGCCCCGGCGCGAGCGTGTAGGTCAGCCCGATCGCCTGGCCCGCCGGGGTGCCGATGTGCTTCGGCCGCTGCACCAGCGCTTTCAGCACCATGTCCGCCGCCTGCTCCGGCGATTTCGTGGGGAAGGCGTCGTAGATCTTCGTCGGCCGGATCATCGGCGTGCGCACGAGCGGCATGTGGATGGTGGTGAAGGTGATCCCGTCGCCGTGTGTTTCGGTCGCCGCGATCCGGGAGAAGTAGTCCAGCGCGGCCTTCGACGCGGCATAGGCGGAAAAGCGCGGCGCGATTCCCTGCACGCCGATCGAGGAAACGTTGACGATGTGCCCGAATTTCCGCTCCGACATGTGCGGGAGGACCGCCAGGATCAGCCGCACCGCGCCGAAGTAGTTGATCGCCATCGCGCGCTCGTAGTCGTGCATCCGGTCGTACGACAGCTTGATCGAGCGCCGGATCGACCGGCCGGCGTTGTTCACGAGCATGTCGATCCGGCCGTGCTCGGACAGCATCGCGTCCACGGCCTTGCGCACCGAATCCTCGTCGGTGAGGTCCGCCGGGTACACCGACGCGGTGCCGCCCGCCGCGATGATCTCGTCGCGCACTTCTTCCAGTTCGTGCTGCCGCCGCGCGACCAGCAGCGGCACCCCGCCCGCCGCGGCGACCTTCAGCGCGGTGGCCCGTCCGATGCCCGACGACGCGCCGGTGATGATCACCCGGCGGCCGTCCAGTTCGCCGCGCGGACCGTGCTTGCGCGCGCGGAACGGGTCGAGGTGTTCGCGCCAATAGCGCCACAGCGTCGCGGCGTAGTCGTCGAGCCGGGGCGGCTCGACGCCGCTTCCGGCCAGCGCCTTCCGTGTTTCCGCGGAAGCGAACACCGAGGGGAAAGCCATTGTTTCCAGCAGCACCGGCGGAATGCCGAGCCGTTCCAGTACCGCGTCGCGGGCGATGGTGAACCCGGGAATGTGCTCGCTGAGCTTGACCAGCCCGACGATTCCCTTCGACACCTTGTCGCCGAGCTGCACCGTGATCGTCGGCGCCCCGGCGGCGCGGGCGAACGCGTTGTAGACCGACACCACCGGCTGCGGCTCGGGGTTCACCAGATGGAAGGCGCGGCCGTCGAGACCCGGCGTGGTGACCAGTTCCAGCAGTGCCTTCGCGACGTAGTCCACCGGAACCACGTTGGTGTCGCCCAGATCCGGGCCCGCGGACGGCACATCGGGCAGCCCGGCGAGCCTGCTGATCGCGGGGAAGAGGTAGTACGGGCCGTCGATCTTGTCCATCTCGCCGGTCTGCGAATCGCCGACCACGACCGCGGGCCGGTACACCCGCCACGGCACCTCGTGCTGGTCCCGGACGAGCTTCTCGGCCTCGAATTTCGTGCGGTGGTAAGGCGTGATCAGCCGCTGGCCGACGTCGAACATGTCCTCGGTGAACAGTCCTTCGTGGTCGCCCGCGACGGCGACCGACGAGACGTGGTGCAGGCAGCCGGCGTTCAGGTCCGCGGCGAGGTCGAGGACGTTCTGCGTACCGTCCACATTGGCCCGGACGCTCGTTTCGTCGTCGGCGGTGATGTCGTAGAGCGCGGCGAGGTGGATGACGTGGTCGACTCCGCGCAGCGCCTCCCGGTCCGCTTCGGACACTCCCATCAGCGGTTCGCCGAGGTCGCCGGTCACGAGCGTCACGCGGTCCGGATGCGGCCACCCGTCGACGAGCGCGGCCAGCTTCTCCCGCGACGACGCGCGCACCACGAGCGCGACCCGCTCCACGTCCGGCCGGGTGAGCAGCTGCCGGGTGACCTGGCGTCCGATCAACCCGGTCGCGCCTGTCACCAAGAACGTCGCCATCTCCATCACCCTCCGCCGTGCCGCCGCCTGGACCCATGGGCATTCTGCTGCATGGACGCCGCCCTGACCACAACGCGGCAGGGTGAGGTTACTTGCAAGTAACTTAGCTTCCGCACGGGGTGCCGCAGGTCGCGGCGGATTTCCGCGGGCGGCGGGCTGGCCAGAAACTGCGCGAATGGACCCCTCGCGCGGTTTCAGCGGGGCACGAGGGGACCCCTCACGCCGGGTCCGCGATCACCACGCGGTTCTCCTCGTACCCGTCGCTCCCGCCGATCCAGCGTCCGCCGCAGGTCACCAGGACCACCCGATGCGGACCGGCCTGCCCGAAGAGATCGTCGGCGCGGCTGGGCAGGTCGTTCTTGTGCACGGTGACCAGTTGGGAAATCCGGTACCGGCTCGTCTTGCCCGCGCGGTCCACGATCGTCACCACGCCGCCGATTCGCTCGCTCCACAGTTCCGAGAACGGGCCGGTCGCGCCGCGCCAGTTCACGTGGCCCGCGAACACGCTCGCGCCGCTGACCGCTTCCAGGTCCGCGCCCCACCACGCCGCCTGACCGATGTCCGACGGCACCGGAAGCGTGTTGCCCGGCCCGAGGTCCTGACGCACCATCGCCGCCGTCCCGCCGCCAGGCAGCCGGATCGTGCCCGGCGCCTGCGGTCCCGGTTCCGGCGCTTGCCGATGCTCCGCGGGCGCGGCAGGCGGCGGTGGTGCTGCCGCCGAACTGCTGGGCGGCGCCGCACTGCTCGACGGCGGCGGCGCGGGAGCCACTTGCTGCGGGGAAGCAGCCGGTACGGCGGCAGCGGCCGGGAACGCACTCCCGGCCACTGCCGTCGTCGGCGGCGAACTGATCACGACCGTCGCGAGTTCCACTGCCAGCACGCTTGCCGCGCCCAGCACGAACCCGCCGATCAGCCGTCCTTTTCCGGTCATTGCCCTTGCTGCTTTCGATTACCGCCGGGCCGACCGCCGAGCGGCGAACCCGACCAGCGCCGAACCGACGAGCACCAGCGCCGCGAGACCCGCGATGCCGCCCGTGGAGAAACTCGTCTCGACCGTGCCCTTGGCCATCGTCACCGGCAGATCGCCGGCGGGAATCGCGTGCGGCACTTCGTTCGGCGTATTGGCCACTGTCAGTGCGAGTGTGCCGCCCGGCGTCAGCGATCCGCACGCGGCGGGCGGGTTGTTCGGGTCGAACGCGTTGGTGTAGCCCGGCGGCGCGTTCACCTCGACCACGCAAACCTCCTGCGGCGCCAGCAGATTCTCGACGGTCGCGGTCCCGTTGTCGCCGCTGGTGGTGACCACCGCGGGCTGGCCGTCGGGCCCGTTGAGCGCCTTGCCGTCCTGACTAGTGGCCGCGGTCTTGCGGTCCTTGCCGGTGATCCGCAGGGTCGCGCCGCCGATGCCCTTGCCGGTCTTGGCGTCGGTCTTGGTGACCTGCACCTTGCCCGGCTTAGCCACGGCGACGACGCCTTGGGCGGTCAGTTGCTTCTCGCCGCCGGTGCCGACGACGCTCTGGATTCCGTCCTTGGTGTTGACCGGGTTCTGCACGGTCGGCTTGTCCGCGGGCGCGGACAACGAGGCGGCGAGCTTCGGCTGATCGCCGGTGGGCGTGACCTTCACCGTGACCGTGCCGTTCGCATCGGTCTTCAGCGTCGTGTCTTTCTGCGCGGCCTGGGGTGCGGAGTTGCCGGAAGAAGAGTCGGACGCCTTCTCTTCGTCGGCCTTCTTGTCTGCCTGGCCGACCGTCCCGTCGGTGGCGGTCAGCTTCACCGGAACGTCCGGGATGCCCTTGCCTTTGGAGTTCTTTACCGTGACCGTCCAGGTCGCTGGCTGGCCGAGGTGCTGATCGCCCTTCGGTGCGGCGACCGACGCGGTCCACGGGCCGCGGTTCGCCTCGGCCTCGGCCTTCATCTTGGCCACGTCGTCCTTGGCAGCCTGGGGGAGAGCGGTGAAGTATTTCTGCTCCGGATAGGCCGCCTTGTCCGCGGGTGTGCCGAAGTCCGTGTCGCCGGGCGTTCGGGACTTGGCGGTCCACGAGTGCAGCAGATGGGCCAGCGCGGCGGCTTCGTTGTTGTCAGAGGTATTGCCGTAGCGCAGCAACAGATACGAGATGTTGCCCGCGACGTCGGGCTCCAGCTTCTCGTTCCACTTCGTCCGCAGTTCGTCGCCTGGTTGGTACGCCTCGTCGCTGCCCGGTGCCTTCAGATGGAACCGAACGCAGAAGACGTCCTTGCCGCCCACCTTGTACGAGCCGAGCCAATCTTCGTAAGGGGTGCTGCCCTCGTTGTGGACGATCGGTAGGCCAGGGCCCTTAACCGGGTCTGCGGCGGCCGAGGCGATTCCCGGCGTGGTTACGGAGAGTGCGCCGAGCAGTGCGGTCGCGACCAGCCCGGTGGCCGCGCGCCAGCGAGCGCGCGGGCGTGAGATCCACCCCATGGTGTGTTGGCTCCTTCGACGTGCCTGCCGACGCTTGAACGGCGTTCTCGCAGTTCACCTGATCGAACAACTCCCCGACACGCGTTCGGTCACTTCCCGGACACGCGATGTGAAGGTTCGCGGGTCACCATGGGAGTTGTCTAGAGACCATCGGGTGACCTGCGGTGAACGGTCGTGACCTTCATCGCCTACGGTGGCCGTAACGGGGGTCGCCCCACCCGTGCGGGTGATGAGTAAAATCGGCTTTACCCGAACGGGAACCAGCGAGCCGCCGCGGTCGTTGAACCCGATGCAAGGTGCCATAAAGTCCAGGAGGACAGGTGCGTTCCAGCAGCAACCCGGCGTTCCGCAATCTCCCGCGCGGCGCGGCCGCGACCGGGCAGTACGGGCCGAACGTCGGCTTCGACCAGCCCTACGGCCAGCCGCAGGGCCAAGGCGGCGTCCCGGGTTACGGCCCTGGGCAGATGGGTACCGCCTCCGCCGACCGTCCGATGACGGTCGACGACGTCGTCATCAAGACCGGCATGTCGCTCGGCGTCGCGCTCGTCGTCGGCGTGCTCACGGCGATCTGGGCGCAGTCCCAGCTCGTCCGCGATTCCCTCGGCAGGCTTTCGCCGAGCGGTCCGCTCCTCGGCGCGCTGATCGGCGGGCTCGTGGTGGGCCTCGTCGTGTCTCTGGTGATCATCTTCAAGCAGAAGCCGAGCGGTCCCCTCACGCTCGTCTACTCCGGTGCCGAGGGCCTGTTCCTCGGTGCGCTCAGCGGCCTGTTCGAGGTGTTCCTGCCGGGCATCGCCCTGCAGGCGCTCATCGGCACCGCGGGCGTGTTCGTCGCGATGCTGGTCGTCTACAAGACCGGTGCGGTGAAGGTCACGCCGAAGCTCACCAAGTGGATCGTCGGCGCGGTCGCGGGCGTGGCCATCCTGATGCTGGTCAACCTCGTCACCGCGCTGTTCTTCGGCTTCAACCCGCTGCGCGACGGCAGCCCGCTGGCCATCGTCTTCAGCCTGGTGGTCATCGGCATCGCCGCGTTCAGCTTCCTGCTCGACTTCGACCAGGCCGACAAGATGATCCGCGCCGGCATGCCCTCGAAGTGGGCCTGGTACGCCGCCTTCGGCCTGATGACCACGCTGGTGTGGCTGTACCTCGAGATCCTGCGTCTGCTGTCTTACCTGCGCGACTAGCTTCTCGCACAGGTTGCCGGGAAGGGGCGCTCCGCGTTACGCGGAGCGCCTTTTCTGTTTTTCTGCACCGAACCTCTGCGAGCCCCCGCGACCGTCGTGTTGGATGTGCCCGGTCGGAATGTTTCTTTCGGGTTTGCGAGGTATCACGTGAGCGTCCCGCCGCACGGGCACGGACCGCAGCCGGGCTACGGCCAGAACGGGCCGTCGCCGTTCCAGCAGCACTACGGTCCGGGCGGGATGCCGCCGCGGCAGAGCCCGAAGCGAAACTTCCCGACCAGGACCGTGGTGCTCGTCGCCGTCGCGGTGGTGGTCGTGGCGGCTGGGGTCGCCATCGGGTTCTTCGCGTTCGGCAACTCGACCAGCAACACCCACGCCAGCGACTGCATGCACATCGAGAAGTCCGGCTCGACCACGACGACGAAAACCGTCGACTGCGCCGACCCCGGAGCGAACGTCAAGGTCGCCGTCGTCCGCGCCAGCCGGAGCGGAACCTGCCCGCACGGCGACTACTACCGCTACACCACCGGCGGCAAGAACCGCCGCGTGCTCTGCCTCGTTCCCAACGTGCAGCAGGGGGATTGCCTCTCCGGGCTCCAGACCGCCACGACGACCTACCAGAAGGTGCCGTGCACCGATCCGCAGAAGAACGCGGAGATCGTCAAGCTGGTACCCGGCGCGAAGGACCGTTCGGCGTGCGAGGGCAGTGGTTCGACCAGTGCCCGCTGGTACTCCGATCCCGAGGAAGCCATCTGCATCAAGAGCTGAGCCGGGGCGGTACAAAGGGGCCGTCCGGACGCCCGGTTTCGGCCGTTCGTCGCACTCCGTGGGACAGGCTGCGTCCAGGGCTCACCGGGACCTAACGTGGATCGCCGCCCGCCGCCGGGCGGGCCCGTTGATCCCCGACACCCCCAGGAGACGTGGTGGCGACCACCGATTCCCCTGTCGACGAGCGAAAGCTGCTCGATTTCCCGACCTCCTGCGAGGCTCCGGCACCGAAACCGGAGGAGCCGGTCAAGATCGTCCCGCTCGCCGCAGCCGCGGTGCTCGCGGTCGGGCTGACCGCCTACGTCTGGGCCGCGCACGGTGCGAAATTCGGGGTCCTGCTCGTGCTCGGGCTGCTGCTCGGCCTCGCCCTTTTCCACTCCCGCTTCGGGTTCACGTCCGCCTGGCGGCAGCTGATCGCCGTCGGCAACGGACAGGGCCTCCGCGCGCACACCCTCCTGCTCGGCACGGCCGCGACGCTCGTCGCCCTCATCTGCGGCACCGGCGCGGGGCTCTTCGGCAGCAAACCGGTGCCGGTGGCGAACGTCGGGCCGATCGGGCTCGCGCTGTTCGTCGGGGCCACGCTGTTCGCGATCGGCATGCAACTCGGCGGCGCGTGCGCGTCCGGGACGCTGTTCGCGGTCGGGGCGGGCCAGTCGACGATCGTGCTGACCCTCGGCGGTTTCATCACCGGATCGGTCCTCTACACGTGGGGCTACCCGCTTTTCACCGGCTGGCCGCAGGTTTCCGGATTCCTGCTGTCGGACCACGTCGGCTGGTTCGGCTCGTGGGCGATCACGATCGCGGTGCTCGTCGCGATCGTCTTCGCGACCCGGCTCGTGCAGAAGCGCCGCGTGCCGCCGCCGGTCGACACCGTGCCGACCGCGCGCGGGTTCGCCCGGATCTTCCGCGGCTCCTGGCCGATCCTCGTCGGCGCCGTCGTGCTCGGCGTGCTGGCCGGCGCGGTGTACCTGGTTTCCGGCGGGATCTGGGGCGTTACGAGCGCGTTCAGCCTGTGGGGCGCGAAAATTCTCCAGGTGTTCGGGCTGCACCCGGAGCAATGGGAGTTCTGGCAGCTGAAGGCGAACGCGACGTCGCTGTCCAAGCCGATCTGGCAGGACAAGACGAGCCTCACCGACATCGGCATCATGATCGGCGCGTTCGTCGCCGCGGCGGCCGCGGGTGCGTGGAAGATCCACAGCTCGATCCCGTGGCGCACCGCCGTCGCCGCGATTCTCGGCGGGATCCTGATGGGCGTCGGCGCGCGGCTGGCGAACGGCTGCAACATCGGCGCGTACCTCGGCGGCATTTCCGTCGGCAGCCTGCACGGCTGGCTGTGGGGCGTGTTCGCGCTTTTCGGCACCTGGATCGGGCTGAAACTGCGGCCGTTGTTCGGTTTGGGCAACCCGGTGCGCACGGACAGTATCTGCTGACCCCCGTGGGGGCTTTTCGCAGGTCATCGTGACTGCGCGAAAAGTCCCCACGTATTTCTTTCGCCAGCGAAAAAGGCTGTGGAGCCGCTTGCCGTTCGGCTAGTCTGGAGCGCGCGCAAGGGGGAACCGCTGTCGTATTGTCGCGTCGCGGGCTTGCGCTTCACCACTAACAGATGGGGTTCCGCATGTCCGCACCAGCGACTCCGGCCGCGCCGGATGCCGGTGACAAACTCGACAGGGGAGTGCTGAAGGTCGCTTCCGTGGTGGTGCTCGGCGCCATCATGGCGATCCTCGACACCACCGTGGTCAACGTCGCGCTTCAGAAACTCACCATTCAGTTCACCACGTCCTTCGACACCATCCAGTGGGTCGCGACCGGCTACATGCTGGCGCTGGCGACGGTCATCCCGGTCACCGGATGGGCGTCCGACCGGTTCGGCACCAAACGGCTGTACCTGCTCGCGATCGGCACCTTCCTGGTCGGCTCGATGCTGGCCGGGCTCGCCTGGAACGTCGAATCGCTGATCGCGTTCCGCGTCGTGCAGGGCCTCGGCGGCGGCATGCTGATGCCCGCGGGCATGACGATCCTGACCCGCACCGCGGGCCCGCAGCGGATCGGCCGGGTGATGTCGGTGCTCGGCGTGCCGATGCTGCTCGGCCCGATGTGCGGCCCGATCCTCGGCGGCTGGCTGGTCGACTCGGTGAGCTGGCGCTGGATCTTCTACATCAACGTCCCGATCGGCCTGATCGCCTTCGTGCTCGCGCTGAAGCTGCTGCCGAAGGACGACCCGGAACCGTCCGGCCGCTTCGACTTCCTCGGCATGCTGATGGTGTCGCCTGGCCTGGCGGCGCTGATCTTCGGCGTCTCGCGGATCCCGTCGACCGGCACCGTCACCGCGCTCGAGGTGTGGCTGCCCGCGCTGGCGGGGCTCGTGCTGCTGGTCGCGTTCGTTCTCCGCGCCCGGACAGTGGAGCATCCGCTGATCGACCTGAAGCTGTTCCGCAACCGGTCGTTCTCGGTCGCGATGATCACGATGGCCGTGTTCTGCATCGGATTCTTCGGCGCGATGCTGTTGCTGCCCACGTATTTCGTGCTGGTGCGCGGCGAAACCGCGCTGCACGCCGGTCTGCTGCTGGTGCCGCAGAGCCTCGGCGCGGTGGTGTCGATGCCGGTCGCCGGACGGCTGGCGGACAAGATCGCGCCGCGCAAGATCGTGGTGCCCGGCCTGGTGCTGATCGTCGTCGGCATGGTGGCGTTCACCCAGGTCACCGCGACCACGTCGTACCCGCTGCTGCTCGCCGCGCTGTTCGTCGTCGGGCTCGGCCTCGGCTGCACGATGATGCCGATCACCTCGGCCGCGCTGCAGACGTTGCAGTCCAAGGACATGGCGAAGGCCTCGACCGCGACGAACATCCTGCAGCAGACCGCGGGCGCGATCGGGTCCGCGGTGATGTCGATCATCCTGGCGGCGCTGCTCGCCGGGAAGTTCGGCGTCCCGACGAGCCAGGGCCAACTGGTCGCCACCGCGGCGACGATGAACCCGGCCACGCACGACGCCGCGGCCGGCCTCGCGGGCGAGTCGTTCGCGACGACGTTCCTGTGGGGCACGATCCTGCTGGCGCTGTGCCTGGTGCCCGCGTTCTTCCTGCCGAAGAAGCGCGTCGTGCCGACGGAGCCGGAATCCGGCGAGGTCGCCCCGCCGGTGCTGATGCACTGACGCTTCACCTGAGGAAAGGGCCGTCCGCGTTGCGCTCGCGGACGGCCTTTTCCGTTGCCAGGACAAGGAAAACCGCCTCGCTCTAGCGGGGACCGCCGCACGCACGCTACCGAGAAAACCCCAATGTGGCATTGGGTGCGTCAGACGCACCGAACGCCACATTGGGTGCGTGAGATGCACCCAATGTGGCATTGGGGCGCTTCCGGCCAGAAGCCGCGTCGCTCAGGAAAGCCGCTCCAGAACCATCGCCATGCCCTGTCCGCCGCCGACGCACATCGTCTCGAGGCCGAACTGCTTGTCGTGGTGCTGCAGGGAGTTGATCAGCGTCGAGGTGATCCGCGCGCCGGTCATGCCGAACGGGTGCCCGACCGCGATCGCGCCGCCGTTGACGTTCAGCCGGTCGAGGTCGATGCCGAGGTCGCGGTAGGACGGGATGACCTGCGCCGCGAACGCCTCGTTGATCTCGACGAGGTCGATGTCCGAAATGGACAGTCCGGCGCGGGACAGCGCCTGCTTCGACGCCTCGACCGGGCCGTAGCCCATGATCTCCGGCGACAGCCCGGTGACGCCGGTGGACACGACGCGCGCCAGCGGCGTCAGGCCCAGCTCGCGCGCCTTCGTGTCGGACATGATCACGACAGCCGCCGCGCCGTCGTTGAGCGGGCAGCAGTTGCCCGCGGTGATGCGGCCGTCGGGGCGGAAGACCGGCTTCAGCCCGGACACGCCCTCGATCGTGACGCCCGCGCGCGGCCCGTCGTCCTTCGACACGACCGTGCCGTCGGGCAGCGTGACCGGCGTGATGTCCTTGGCCCAGAAGCCGTCCGCGATGGCCTTCTCGGCGAGGTTCTGCGACCGGACGCCGAACTCGTCCATCTCCTCGCGGGTGACGCCCTTGAGCCGCGCCAGGTTCTCCGCGGTCTGGCCCATCGCGATGTAGACGTCCGGGAGTTGCCCGTTCTCGCGCGGGTCCTGCCAGCTGTCCGCACCGGACTCGGCGGTCGCCTTGGTGCGCGCCTCGGCGTCGGCGAACAGCGGGTTGTGCGTGTCCGGCCAGGAGTCGGAGCTGCCCTTCGCGAACCGCGACACGGCCTCGACGCCCGCGGAGATGAAGACGTCGCCCTCGCCCGCCTTGATCGCGTGCAGCGCCATCCGGGTGGTCTGCAAGCTGGAGGAGCAGTACCGGGTGATCGTGCAGCCGGGCAGGTGGTCGTAGCCGAGCTCGACGGCCACCGCGCGGCCCATGTTGAAGCCGGACTCGCCGCCGGGAAGGCCGCAGCCGAGCATCAGGTCGTCGATGTCGGCCGGGTCCAGCTGAGGCACCTTGTCCAGCGCCGCGCGCACCATCTGCACGGCGAGGTCGTCGGGGCGCATCCCGACCAGTGAGCCCTTCCCCGCGCGGCCGATCGGGGAGCGGGCGGTGGAGACGATGACGGCTTCGGGCATGACAGACACATCCTCGGGTCGGCGGCACTAAGCGGTTGCTCACCATCTTGCCGCCTCCGGCGTCCGTCCGAAAGCCGAAGGCGACATGCACCACCCTGCGCCCGTGGGAGGATTTCCGCCGTGACAGAGCGCAACCGGGTGTTGTCCACGCGCACGATCGCGTGGTGGGGGACCGGCATCGTGCTGCTCGCGGCGGTCGCGGCGGCGTTGCTGCTGTGGCTGCTCGGCGGCGGCACCCCGGCGGATTCGTCGCGGCTCGACGCGTTGCGCACGGCCTCGAGCATCGTCGTCGGGACCGGCGGCGCGGCCGCGCTCCTGCTCGCCGCGCGGCGGCAGCGGTCCGCGGAACTGGATCTGGAACAGAAGGACCACGACGCCACCCAGCGCCGGATCACCGACATGTACGGCAAGGCCGCCGACCAGCTCGGCAGCGACAAGGCCCCGGTCCGGCTGGCCGGGTTGTACGCGCTCGAACGGCTCGCCCAGGACTACGCGGACCAGCGGCAGACCATCGTCAACGTCGTCTGCGCGTACCTGCGAATGCCGTTGGACGGCACGGCCGAAGAGGTCCAGGTGCGCAAGGCCGCGCAGCGGATCCTGATGCTGCACCTGCGTCCGGGCGGCGGCGAGGAGCCGGCCGGGTCGTACTGGCCGGACATCGACCTCGACTTCTCCGGCGCGCGGCTCGTCGAGCTGACGCTGACCTACTGCCGGATCCGTTCCATTGTCTGCCACGAAACCACGTTCACCGAAGAATCGAAGTTTTGTTACACCGAATTCCGCACCAAAGCGGATTTCACCGATGCGACGTTCGAGAAACGCGCGGACTTTCGCGGCGTAGTCATCGGCGGCGAACGCGACGCATTCCGCGGCGCGAAGTTCGAACAGCACGCGGAATTCGCCGAGGACGCGCGAATCCGGCTCGCCGGAGCCCTCGCGAAGCCCGGATACCGCCGCGGCTGGCCCGCCGGATGGGCGGAGGAACCCGGTGACGACGGCTGGCTCCGCCTGGTCCCGCGCTAGCCGGTCCGGCACCCGTCTGTTTAGGCTGGTCGCGTGGAGTACGCAGAACACATCGTGGACCTCGTCGGCAACACCCCGCTGGTCAAGCTGAACTCGCTGGCCAAGGGGCTCAAGCCGCTCGTGCTCGCCAAGGTCGAGTACGTCAACCCGGGCGGCAGCGTGAAGGACCGGATCGCGCTGCGGATGATCGAGGCCGCCGAGGCCTCCGGAGAGCTGCGCCCCGGCGGCACGATCGTGGAGCCCACCTCGGGCAACACCGGGGTCGGGCTCGCCATGGTCGCCCAGCGCAAGGGCTACCAGTGCGTGTTCGTCTGCCCGGACAAGGTGAGCGAGGACAAGCGCAACGTGCTGCGCGCGTACGGCGCCCGCGTCGTCGTGTGCCCCACCGCGGTCGCGCCCGAGCACCCCGACTCCTACTACAACGTGTCCGACCGGCTCGTGCGCGAGATCGAGGGCGCGTGGAAGCCCAACCAGTACGCCAACCCGGAGAACCCGGCCAGCCACTACCACTCCACCGGCCCGGAGATCTGGAAGCAGACCGACGGCAAGATCACGCACTTCGTCGCGGGCGTCGGCACCGGCGGCACGATCTCCGGCACCGGCAAGTTCCTGAAGGAGGTCAGCGACGGCCGCGTCCAGGTCGTCGGGGCTGATCCCGAGGGCTCGGTGTACTCCGGCGGCAGCGGGCGGCCGTACCTGGTCGAAGGCGTCGGCGAGGACTTCTGGCCGGAGACCTACGACCGGAACGTCGCGGACCAGATCATCCCGATCAGCGACGCGCATTCGTTCGAGACCACGCGCCGGCTCGCGACCGAGGAAGGCCTGCTGGTCGGCGGTTCGTGCGGGATGGCGGTAGCCGCCGCGCTGAAGCTGGCCGAGGGGCTGACCGAGGACGACGTCGTGGTCGTGCTGCTGCCCGACGGCGGCCGCGGCTACCTCACCAAGGTCTTCAACGACGCCTGGATGTCGTCCTACGGCTTCCTTCCGCCGGACTCCTCCGGCGCGACCGTCGGCGACGTGCTGACCCGCAAGTCCGGCGCGCTGCCCAGCCTCGTGCACTCGCACCCGAACGAGACGGTCGCCGAGGCGGTGGCCATCCTGTCGGAATTCGGCGTGAGCCAGATGCCCGTGGTCAGCGCCGAACCGCCGGTCATGGCCGCCGAGGTGGTCGGCGCGGTCAACGAGCGCGACCTGCTCGACGCGCTGTTCACCGGCAAGGCCCAGCTCGCCGACCGGCTGGAGACGCACATGTCGCCGCCGCTGCCGACGATCGGGGCCGGCGAGCAGGTGAGCGCCGCGATGAAGGCGCTCGAAGGGGCCGACGGCGCGCTGGTGCTGATCGACGGCAAGCCGGCGGGCGTCGTCACCAGGCACGATTTGCTCGCGTTCCTCGCGGGCCGATAGGGCTAACCTCACGGCTGCCGGTCGGGGCGTCTTCGCGCGTCCCGGCCGGGCATCCGATAGCGTTACGGCCGAATAGAACTTTTTCGCGTCCTCGTCAAGGGGGTTCAAGACCCACATGAGTGCTCCGCAGCCACCGAACCAGCCCTGGGACGGCGGACAGCAGCCGCCGCAGGGCCCGTCGAGTGGTCCTACACCGCAGCAGGACAGTCCCTTCGGCGCGTCGGAGCCGACCCAGGTGGTCCAGCCGGGCCAGCCGCCGCAGCCCTCCCACGGCGGCGGCGCGTTCGGCGACACCCCGGAACCGACGCAGGTCGTGCAGCCGGGACAGCCGGCCGACGCGAACGCCACCCAGGTGGTCAACCCCGTGAGCGCCGAGGGCAACGCCGAGTCGACGCAGCTCGTCCCGCCGAGCCAGCAGCCGCAGAACATCCCGTACGCCCCGCCGCCGAGCGCCGCGGACAACCCGGCCGCGGTCGCCGGGTTCGGCGCCCCGCAGGGCTTCGGCCAGCCGGGTCAGCCCGGGCAGCCGGGTCAGCCGCCGCAGGGCTTCGGCCAGCCGGGCGGGTACGACCAGGGCGGCTTCGGCGCTCCGCCGCAGGGCGCGTTCGGCCAGCCCGGGCAGCCGGGTCAGCAGGCCTTCGGCCAGCCCGCTCCGTTCGGCGCGCCCGCCGCGCCCGCGAGCGGCGGCGGCAACGCGCTGTACGGCTACATCGCCGGCGGCGTCACCGCGGTGCTCGCCCTGATCGCGCTGATCGTCTCGTTCAGCTACATGAGCGACACCAGCGACTACTCGAAGCTGTACGACAGCTCGAGCCGGTACCAGAAGCTGTTCGACGAGGCCGGTCTCGCTTCGCCGGGCACGCTCTGGCTGTACGTGATCATGATCCTGGTCGGCGCGGTGGTCGCGCTCGCGGGCGGCGTCGCGCTGGCGATGGCCTCGCGGGCGGCTGTGATGCGCAAGCTCGCTCCGATCGCGGTGCTGGTCGGCGGCGTGCTGTTGCTGCTGTTCTCGATCCTGGCGAAGTCCGGGACGTCGGTCAGCAGCTCCTTCGCGGACAAGTACGGCGGCGCGGGTTCCAGCGCGACGAGCGGCGGCGGCATGCTGACGCTGATCCTCGGCATCATCATCCTGATCGTCGGCGTGGTCGCGATCATCCCGGCGACCTCGCAGTACGTCGGCCTCGGCTCGTCCTCGGGCGGCCCCGGCGGACCGGCCGGCCCCGGCGGACCGCAGCAGCCGGGCGGCTTCGGCGGCGGACAGCCGGGCTTCGGCCAGCCGCAGCCGGGCGGCTTCCCGCCCCCGGGCGGACCTAACCCGGGCAGCGGGGGCTTCCCGCAGCCGGGCGGGCCGAACCCGGGCAGCGGCGCGAACCCGCAGCCGGGCTTCGGGCAGCAGCCGCCTCCTGGCTACGGCCAGCCGGGCCAGCAGCCGGGTTACGGCCAGCCGCCGCAGCAGCCGGGCGGTTTCGGCCAGCCGGGCCAGTACCCGCCGCCGGGCGGGCAGCAGCCTCCCCCCGGTTACGGCCAGCCGGGCCAGCAGCCGCCGCAGCAGTGGTGAGCCGCTGAATTTCCGCGAAGGGCGCCTCCGTCTCACGACGGCGGCGCCCTTCGTCGTTTCCGGTCCGTTTTTCGCGGGATTCCGGGAAAGGTGGTGGCCTTTTCCCGGCCGTTCCGGCAGCCGGGGGAATTGCGGCGCCCATGCGCTCGTGCCGGTCCCCAACCGCGCATTTCCGGGCTAGGGTGAGCGCCGTCCGAATCGCCTTCCCAGCCCGAGGGGGACCTCCCGTGAGCGGCCTGCACGGACTTCCGGCACGGCAGCGGGAACGGGAATCCCCCGTGGCGGATCCGGTGCCGTACCGGCCGAACGGGAGCACCGCGATCGCCGCCGGACTGTTCGGGCTGATCGCCGCCGTGACGTCCGGCTATCTTCCGGCAAGGCTGTTCCTCGACATTCCGTCCGGGTTCAGCCTCGGCGACCTCTCGCCGTTGACGCTCGCCGATCTCGCCGCGTACCTAGGCGCTTCGCTGTTGTTGCTGATCGGTGCCATCGCGACCTTTTTCCGTGCGACGGCAGGCGCGGTACTGCTTATCGCGGGCGCGCTGCTCGCACTCGGCGCGCTTCTGCTGGAGCCCGCGCTCGGCGGTTCCCCGGCGTACGTCGAATACTTCCGGACGCTGCTGCGCTTCGAAAGTTTCGCCGCGCTCGACCGCGTCGCGCTGACGGCCGCGGTGCTGCTGGTGCTCGTGCTGGCGGGGTTGCCGCGGACCTTCGGCTACCTGCGTTATCGCGTACCCGCGGTGCCTGCTTCGTCACCCTCGCGACAGTGGTAATTCCGCCCCGAAAACGGGGCGGGCCTGGCACGATACAGGCATTCCACCCGCCGCCCGGCGGGAACAGATATACCGAGGACTCCCCGTGACCTACCCCCAGAACCCGCAGGGCCAGCCCCAGCAGCCGCAGAGCGGCCCGTTCCCCGGGCAGCCGTACCCGGCGAGCCAGCCGACGCCGGCCCAGCCGTACCCGGGCGCGCCGCAGCAGCCGTTCGCTCCGCCTGCCGCGGGCCAGCCGTACCCGGCCTACCCCGGCGGGCCTGGTGTTTATCAGCAGAAGCCGAACGGCGCGACCGCGATCATCGCGGGGATCCTCGCGATCCTCGGCGGCGTTTTCGCGATCATCGCGGTTGTCGGCCTGGTCATCGCGCTGTCGACGCTGCACATCACGGTCTGGCAGCTCTACTTGTCGCTCGTCGTGAACGTGCTGCTGGTCGGCCTGCTGTTCTTCGGCGGCATCGGGTTGTTCCTGCACAAGCCCGCCGCTCGGCTGTGCACGATCGTCGGTTGCGGATTGGTGATCGCGTTCAACGTCCTGAGCGTCGTCCTCGCCGGAGCCGCGGCCGCGGGATACGAAGACAGCGCGCGGCTGTTCGGGCGGGGCGTCGGCTTTACGCTGGTCGGGCTGATCCCGCCGATCGCGACCCTGGTGCTGGCGATCGTGAAGCCGACCGCCGACTGGGTCAACTACCGTCCGGGCGCACCCGCGCAGCAGGGCGCGTACCCGCCGCCGCAGCAGGGCTGGTGACCCGCGGGGCTGCCGGTGCGATTTTGTACCGGCAGCCTCTCCCGCATGGTGAGTTGCCTCCCAGCTGATGGGATTGTCGGGGGTGCCCCGTACCCTGGGAACCATGGCCGACGACTACTCCGTCCTGGGTTTTGAAACACGCGCGATCCACGCCGGGCAGCAGCCCGATCCCCGCACGGGTGCCGTCATCGTGCCGATTTACCAAACGTCCACGTACGCGCAGGACGGCGTGGGCGGCACCCGCGAGGGCGGCTACGAGTACTCGCGCACCGCGAACCCCACGCGGACCGCGCTGGAGGAAGCCCTCGCCTCGCTCGAAGGAGCCCGGCACACGCTGGCATTCGCGTCCGGCATGGCAGCGTCCGACGCGGTGCTGCGCACAGTCCTGCGCCCCGGCGACCACCTGGTCCTGGGCAACGACGCGTACGGCGGCACGTTCCGGCTGATCGACAAGGTGCTCAGCCTGTGGGGCGTCGAGCACACGGTCGCCGACCTGAGCCGCATCGACGACGTACGGGCCGCGATGCGCCCGGAAACCAAGCTGATCTGGTGCGAGTCGCCGACCAACCCGCTGCTCGGCATCGCCGACATCGCCGCGCTCGCGGGTGCCGCCCACGACGCGGGTGCGAGGCTGGTCGTGGACAACACCTTCGCGACGCCGTACCTGCAAACCCCGCTGGCCCTCGGCGCGGACATCGTGGTGCACTCGACCACCAAATACCTGGGCGGCCACTCAGACGTCGTCGGCGGTGCGGTCGTCACCAATGAGGACGAACTGCGCGAGCAGCTCTTCTACCTGCGCAACGCGGCCGGTGCCGTCCCCGGCCCGTTCGACGCCTGGTTGACGCTGCGCGGTCTCAAGACGCTGGCCCTGCGGATGGAACGCCACAGCGACAACGCGGACCTGGTCGCCCGCACGTTGGCGAAGCACCCGAAGGTCACCAAGGTCTACTACCCCGGCCTCCCGGAACACCCCGGCCACGAAGCAGCGGCGAAGCAAATGCGCCGCTTCGGCGGAATGGTGTCCTTCCGTGTGGCTGGTGGGGAGGCAGCCGCGCTGGAAGTCGCGTCCCGCACGAAGCTGTTCGTGCTGGCGGAGTCGCTCGGCGGGATCGAAAGCCTGATCGAGCACCCCGGGAAGATGACTCACGCCTCGACGGCTGGCTCGACCCTTGAGGTCCCGGAAGACCTGATCCGGCTTTCGGTGGGCATCGAGGACGGGCGCGATCTGGTGGCCGACCTTACGCAGGCGCTGGGCTGATCTTTTCTTCTCTGGGCGGGGCACTGGGCTGGTTTCTGGTGCCCCGTTTCTAGTTGGGGTTGGTCGTGGTGAACGGCAGCCGAATCCGGAGTCCAGCGCGCGGCTTCAGATGAGGTTGCTCGGCCCAAAGCTGCTCGCACGGCCCGAGTTCTCGTTCGTCCCGCGGCGACCCCGGCAGCCTCCGCTGTCTCGGCGAATCCTGCGTGAGCCTTCGGCGGACCTTGCCATGACCGAAGTGGTCTGTCACGCGCAACTCGGTGTGTGGTTTCAGCCGGAATCTGCCTGGTCAAAGCCGCTTGCTGTACCGAGTTCTTGCTCGTTTCCGGGTGCTTCGGCGGCGGAATCTCGCTAATTCGCCGTCTCGGCGAATCCTGTGTGGGGTTTCGGCGAAGCTTGCCGTGGTTGAAACGGCCCGTCGCGCGGAATCCGGTGCGCGGCTTCAGCCGAAGTCTCCCCGGTCAAAGCCGGTTGCCGCATCCATCGCCCCGGCGGCCGGGTTCTGTTGGATTCGTAGCCTCAGCGAATCCCAGGCGAGCTTGTGGTGGAGCCTGCCATGGGTCGAGCGGCCGTCGCGCGGAATTTGGTGCGTGGCTTCGGCTCAACCCCTCGGTCAAACGCTGCCCGCCGCGCTGAGTTCTTGCCCGTTCCCAGGCGCTCCGGCGGAACCTGCGAACAACTTCCCCATCTCGCCTAACCCCAAGCACCACCGAGCCAAAACCAGTGCCGCAGCCAGAGTCAGGGCTTGCTGTTCTCCCGCATCGCGTTGGCCTGCCGGGTCCCGGGCGTAGCCGGGAGTTCGGTGCCGTTCACGCAGCCGCCGACCAGTTCGATGTGGTTGTCGTGCCGGATGTACTGGGCGGGGCCGGTGCAGGCGGCCGCTTCGACTGTCGCGAAGGCGGCTCCGGTGAGGGCCACCGCGGAGAGAATGCCCGCGGCGAGCGGCAGCAGACCGGTGCGGGACTGGGCTCGGGACTCGGCCCGGGCGGTGGTCCCGTGCTGCGCGCGTGCCATGGTCGCACTCCCTGATCATGTGTGGCTGCCGTTATCAGGGTACCGGTCCGGCGGGCGGCGCACCCCGGCCGTCCGTCGGTGGCATCATCGGCGCCATGGAACTGGTCAGCGTCGAGCGCATTCAGGAAGCTCGGAAGCTTCTCGAGGGCATCACCCGCGTCACGCCGATGGAGCATGCCCGCGACCTGCGCCGGCTGCACGGCGGCCCGGTGTACCTCAAGTGCGAGAACCTGCAGCGCACCGGCTCTTTCAAGATCCGCGGCGCCTACACCCGCATCCACGGCCTGACCGCCGAGGAACGCGCGCGCGGCGTCGTCGCGGCCAGTGCCGGCAACCACGCGCAGGGGGTCGCGCTGGCGTCTTCGCTGCTCGGCATCTCCTCGACCGTCTTCATGCCGCTGCGCGCTCCGCTGCCGAAACTCGCCGCGACCCGCGGTTACGGCGCGGAGGTCCATCTCCACGGCGCCGTCGTCGACGAAACCCTCGCCGAGGCCATCGCCTTCTCGGAGCGCACCGGCGCCGTTTTCATCCACCCGTTCGACCACGCCGACGTCATCGCTGGTCAGGGCACCGTCGGACTGGAGATCCTCGAACAGGTGCCGGGCGTGAAAACGATCCTCGTCCCCACGGGCGGCGGCGGGCTGGTCGGCGGCGTCGGAGCGGCGGTGAAGGCGCTGCATCCGGAGATCCGCGTGATCGGCGTCCAGGCCGAAGACGCTGCCGCGTATCCGTCCTCGCTGGAGGCCGGCGCGCCGGTCCGGCTGCGCGAGGTGCACACGATGGCGGACGGCATCGCGGTCGGCGAGCCGGGCAAGATCAGCTACGCGCACGTCCAGTCGCTGGTCGACGACGTCGTGACGGTCACCGAGGAATCCTTGTCGCGCGCGGTATTGCTGTGCCTGGAACGACGAAAGCTGGTCGTGGAACCGGCCGGTGCCGCTTCCGTGGCCGCGCTTCTGCAGCACCCCGGCGCCTTCGAACCGCCGGTGGTGGCGATCCTCTCCGGCGGCAACGTGGATCCCGTTCTGCTGCAACAGATCATCCAGCACGGCATGACCGCCGGCGGCCGCTATCTGAAGCTGCACCTGCGCGTGCCGGACCGTCCGGGCTCGCTGGTTTCGGTGCTGTCGTGCGTGAAGGAGCTGGGCGCGAACGTCCTCGACGTCGAGCACTCCCGCATCTCCGGCAGCCTGGCGCTCGGCGAGGTCGACGTCGCCCTCGCCCTGGAAACCCGCGGCCCGGAGCACTGCAAGGACGTCGAAGCCGCCCTCGCCGACGCCGGGTTCACGATCGTCGACTGAGTGTCTACTGTGGACTCTCCGGCAGCCGGAGGCTGAACCACAGCGGGAGGTAGTCCTCGTCGCGCGGGTACAGCTCCTGGTCCAGCGCGTAGTCCTCGGGCCGGGGCGGCGTGTGGAAGGCCGGTTCGTCGTCCTCGTCGAAGCTGGCCTGGTAACTCGACGGTGCGTCGATGACCAGCGAGAGCGTGTACCACGTGCCCCGGCCCTGGACGTACTTGCTGCGCCGCAGCTGAGCCAACGGCTTCGACAGCTCCCGCGCGACGGGCACCTGCTGCGTGCTGCCGTCGGCCATTCGCGCGCCGCACGCGAGGTTCGCGTGCCTGCCCAGCGTCATGAAGTCGAACACGATCTGCTGCCACCCCTGCGGAGCCGTCGCTGCGAGTGCCGTCGCGATCTCGCTCAACAGCTCGTCGGGATCCCGCGGCGCACTCTGCGGTTCCGGACGGCTCCCCTCGGCGGGCGGGCTGGTCATCGCCGCCAGCATCCGGTCCCGCGTCGCTTCGTCCACCTCCGGCACGGTGTATCCGGCCGCCCGGATGTGCTCGACCAGCTCCGGATCCGGCGAAATCCCGTGCTCACGCAGGTAATAGCCGACCGCGCCGGGCCACACCCAGCTGCCGTCGGTCCGGAAATTCAGCGGAACAGCGTCCGTGCGGGACGGATCGAAGGCGTCGGTGTCGCTGCTGCGAGAAGCCAGGATGACCGGCGCGTTGTCGAGATAGCCGAGCACTCGTTCGCGCTCCTCGGGCGACAACGCTTCTCGCTCGACGACCGGATTCCCCGCCTCGTCGAACCCGTCGTAGACGCGCGGAGTGCGCAGCTCGCCCGTCGGTTTCCCTTGGGAGGCAACGACTTCCGGCTCGGAAGTTTCGGCAGCGATCTCGGCCGCCGCGACTTCACTGGGCTCGGACTGCGCCTCGTCTCCAGCGGATGCCGGGATAGCAGCGGCTGTTTCCGCGAGGGGCGGGGAGACGGCCTGCTCCGGAGCAGGCGTGCTGGTCTCGTCGACGGGAAGCGCGGGAACAGATTGCGCAGGCCCTGCAGCCTGTTCCGCACCGGGCAGCGCGGGAGGCGTGACGGCTTCGTCCGTGGGAAGCGCAGGAACAGGCTGCGCAGTGTCTGCAGCCTGGCCTGCACCGGGCAGCGATGAAGACGTGCTCGGCTCGTCCGCGGAGAGTTCGGGGACCGCGTCCGCGGCCCGTTCGGCACTGGGAAGCGGCCGAGACGTGCTCGGCTCGTCCACGGGGAGTTCGGGGACAGCGTCCGCAGCCTGTTCGGCGCTGGCCAGCGGTGGAGGCGTGCCAGGTTCGTCTGCGGGGACCGCAGGAACAGATTGCGTAGCGCCCGCGGCCTGTTCGGCACCAGGCAGCGGTGGAGGCGTCGCGGCTCCAGTCGAGGGAGCCGAACTCTCCGCGCCCGGCAACGGCGGGACCTGCTCCGCGTTCGGCAGCGGCGGCGGAACCGCAGGGCCCGAGCTAGGAACGGGCGGCGGAACCGGTTGTCCAGCACCAGCAGGCGGCGGAGCAGCGCCAGGCACCGGCGGAGGAGGCACCGCACCAGCCCGTTGTCGCAGCCACGGCGGCACGAACCGGTCCTCGCGCGGGAAGAAGCGCAGTTCGTCCTGGAAGCCGATCGGCGGCGGGACCTGCCGCCACCGCGGTTCGACGTCCGGCTGGTAGTCCGCGAACGGCGGCCGTTGCGGCGAGAACACCAGCGTCGCGCTGAGCCACGTGCCGCGGCCCGGCTGGTACATCCCGGTGCGCAGCACGCCGAACAGCCGCGGCAGTTCCGGATGCGGCTGGACCGGGTAGGTCCGGTTGTCCGGGGCTAGCACGTTGACGTCGACTTCCACGTGCCGTCCCGCGGCGCGGCAGACGACCTGCAGCTGCTGCCAGCCAGCGGGCAGCGCGGTCGCGGCCGCCTGGCCGATTTGCTGGACGAGCTCCTGCTGCTGGGCAGGAGTGAGCGGCACCGGTGGCCGGGTCATGATTTCTGCGGCTCCTCGCCGGGCGGACGCGTCATTTCCATCAGCTGTTCTGCGGCGGGCGGATGCCCGCGAGCAGGTTGGCGGGCGTGTAACCGGACTGCACGTCGAACGTCATCCCGACCGAGCGGGCGAGCACCGCCACCGCCAGCGGGGCCAGCGCGAGGAACCCTTCCGGGTCGGTGGCGCGGTCCTCGGCGGTCCAGTATTCGCGGTGCCGCTCCAGCGCGGCGACGAACGCCTCGGCGAACTTCTCCGAGTCCCGGCGCAGCACGTAGTAGAACATCCGGATCGGCGGGTACACGAGCTGCAGCATCGCCGCAGGAGGAGTGAACTGCGCGGTGTCCGGGTCGGTGCCGTCCATCGCGGGCAAGAACATCTCCGGGGTGACCTCGCGGTGCGCGAGGAACGTCTGCAGCGTCTCGACCCACGGGTACATGTAGGCGTCGTGCTCGACGCCCGAGGCGCGCAGCACGTCGAGCGGCACCGCGGCCAGCTGCTGGATCAGCACGTCGTCCCGCTGGATCACGGCGAGAAAAGCCGCGGTGATCCAGGCGGCCGGGTCAGCGCGCGGCGTGGGGCCGGTCGCCGCGAAGCGCCGAGGGCGGCCGATCACCGCGTCGACCTCCTGTCCCTCCGGCGCGCCCGCCGCGGTGAAAACGGCGGCCGCGGCCTGTGCGGCGAGGCTGAGATCGCCCCACGTGTCCGGGTCCTCGGCGTCCGGATCGACGACGCTGCGGTACCGCGCGAGCATCAGTTCCCGGCGCAGGACGTTCGCCAGCGCGCTGGTGTCCTGCGTGATGTAGTCGAAGTAGAAGGCCACCTGCGGCGACAACTTCTCGATCTGCTTCCACGCGACGTCGATGCTGACGGAATGCCTGGGAACGGCGGTCATCTATCTCATTCCTCACCGGACGCTGGGGTCAGCGGCGACTGGTAGTCGTAACCGTTGAAGGGTTTGTAGGCGTAGCCGAGGCTCTTGTGCGTGCGCTCGGTCTGGTCGACCAGCGCACGCACCTCCACATAATCGAGCCTCTTCTGGAGCTTCGCACGCTCGAGCGCGTCCGCGAGGTCGGGGTCGGTGCGGGCCATCTTCGTGACGATGTCGTCGAAGTACGCCGGGTGGCCCTGCCGGTAGGTGCGCTTGTCCTCGGGCACGTACCGCGTGCTGGGCTGGCCGCCCGGCCCCTTGGCCTCGTGCACGATGTAGTGCGGTTCGCCGCCGTTGTGGTAGTCGACCTCCCAGATGTGGTCGAAGTTCCCGGCCCCCGGCTTCTCGCCGTCGATGGGGTGGCGCGGCGTGATGTCCGCGCGCACGTTCCCGTCGCCGTCGACGACCTGGTAGCGGTGGCTGCCCTCCGGCGCGTCCGGATGCTCCCGGACGTCGAAGTTCTGGTCCGGGTGGGCCTGGGTGAACTCGCGGTGCAGCCGGTCGCGCACCGCGTGCCCGGACGCCTCCTCGCCCAGCTTCTCGGACGCGTCGTTCTTCGCGTTGTGCGCGTCCTTCCACTCCGGAGAATCCTTCGGAGTGTCGTTGAGCTCGTGGTACTTCGTTTCGCGATCGTGCACCTTCTGGTCGATCGCGTCGTAATCCTTCTCGCGCCAGTTCGACGTGTCGGAGTGCGTTCCGGGCACGTGCTGCTCGCCGGGATGCTGGCCGTCCCCGGAGTCGTGGCTGTCGTGCTGCCCGGCGTGGTCGCCCTGGTGCTGGCCGTTGCCCGTGTCGTGCTGCGGGGTCGCCCCGTCGACGCTGTCGCGCTGCGGTGCGTGGGTGCGCGACCGGGCGTCGTCGTAGCCCATGAACTCCGCCGCGGGCCGGTCGTGCTTGAACACTGGCTTGCCGTCGACGAGGTCCACCGGGTGCGGCGGGTTCTCCGGATCGACCGCGGAGTGCTTGATCCGCAGTTCCTTGCGCCCCGTGGTCTGGTCGGTCCACTCGTAGTAGTGCTTCTTCAGGTACTCCGGGTCGGCGAGGTTTTCCCTCGGCGTGCGGCCGTCGGGGCCGGGCCGGTCGCGCCAGTCGAGGCCGTCGTCGTCCCCGTCTTCGCCGCGATGGCGGGAGCTGTCGGCGTCGACGCCGTGCGGGTCGTGGTGCTTGCCGTCCGGAGCGAAACCGTCGTCGCCGACGCGGTGTGCCGTGCCGTCGGGACGGTGCACCGACCATTCGCCGTCCGGCGGGATCCGCGGCCGCATCCGTCCGTCGGGGCCGATTTCGTAGTCGGAGGAGAAGACGTGGCCGTTCGAGTCGGTCCACGCCGGCTTGCTCGGCGCCATCACCTCGGTGTCGAGGTCGCGCGAGAGCCGGTGCGCGAAGTCGTTCGACCCCGCGTCGCAGCCGATCAGCCGGATCGGCCCGCCGTCGTAGTTTCCGTTGCGCCGCAGGATGTCGGCGAACTCTTCCGGCGTGTACAGCCGGTCGCCGATGCGGGCGTGGCCGTCCGCCGTGACGTGCACGTCCACCGTGTAGCGCCCGTCCGGGTCCGGCTGGACGCGGTGCGGCAGGTCGCCGAGTTCCGGGTCGTCGCGGTGGTACGAACTGCCCGCCGGGGTGTCCTCGGCGTGCCGGTGGTTGACCTCGTCCGGCGACAGCGGCTCGTCGTGGTGCGGCGGAGTGCCGTCGTGGTCGGGGTGGCTCGGCCCGTCCGAGTCATGGTGTTTCGGATCGTGCTGCTCCGGGTCGGCGTGGTCCGGCTTGGGCCCGGGCTTGTCGTTGCCCGGCTTGGTTTCCGCGTCCTCGTGCTGCCCCGGCTTCTTGTTCGGCTCGGTGTTCTCGGGCTTGCCAGGCTTGTCGCCGTTCTTCGGCTTCCCGGACTCGTCGGCGTTCGGTTTGCCGTTCTGCGCCGGGGATTCTTTTCCAGTCCGTTGTGGACTGCTGGCTTCGCCGGGTTTGGCCGGCGCGTCGGTACGCGCGCCACCGCGGGCGACGGGCTCGGGGGAGCCGTCGGGACGCCGCGCGCCACCGCCTGCCTCCGGGCCGCGCTGGCCTCCTCCGGGGCCGGTCGCGACCGCCGCCACGGCCGGGGGTGCGGAGCCGTCGCCGGACCCGCGGTTCGCCGAGGAGGGCGATCCGCCGCCGGACGTCGGTGCGGGCTCCGAACGGCCGAGACCCGGCTCGGCGCCGGGACGTTTGGGCTGCCCGGCTTCGCCGCCGTCGCCGGGGCGCTGTGGACCGCTGCTCGACGAATCCGACGGACGCTGCGGCGAAGAACCACCGCCGCCCTCGGACGGCCGCTGCGGGGAGGAGTCGCCAGTGCGCTGCGGAGACGAACCGCCTTCAGAAGTCCGCGGCGAAGAACCGCCGTCGCTGGGCCGCTGCGGCCCAGGCCCGGAACGATCCGGAGTACGGCTCGGTCCGCCGCCGTCCGAAGGGCTCGGGCCGCCGCTCGGCCGCCGACCCGAAGGACCGCTGTCCGGAACCCGGTTCGGCGCCGCCTCGGGAGCGCGCGTCCCCGGCGTCCCGGTCCAGCCGCTGCCGCTGGGCCGGGGTGCCGGACCGCCGCCACCGGCCGGGGCGCTGGTCGGACTGCCGCCACCGCCCTGCTGCGGAATTCCGCCGCCCGCCGGATTCTGGTTCGGCGAAGAACCGCCCCCGTCGTTCGAGCGAATGTGTTGCGGGGGAGCGGATTGCGGAGCGGGAGCGTCCGCGCGAGGCGGGGCGTACCCGCTGGCCGACGTCGAGTCGCTGCTGCTCGAGTGATGCGGGCTCGGCTCGCTGCCGCCGGAATGCGTGCCACCGCCCGACGACGCCGACCCGCCGGAATGCGGAGCCCCGCCGGAGTGCGGAGTACTCGGCGGAGCGCTGACCGAGGACGGCCCGTCGCTGTGCGAAGAGCTTTGCGGCGAGTAGGAGCTGTCCGCGGGACTGTCTCCGCCGCCGCGAGACGTCGGACTCGAGTCACCGGCGAACGTCGACGGGCTGGAGTCGGGGTGGCTCCCGCCGGGACTGTCGGAACCACGCCGGGACGACGACGTCGCAGTGTCGATTGTGGATGGTCCGGTGCCATCCGGCGACGAGGAATGCGAACCGCCCGGCGAGGACGGACTGTCGCTGCTCGGACTGTCGGATCCGTTGTGGCTGCCGGAATCGCCGGAGTGGTCGCCAGGTGCGTCGGAGCCGTCCGAACTATTGTGGCTGCCGTTCGGGCGGTCGCCGCCGTCCGCACTGTCCGACCCGTTGGAGCGGCGCGACCCGGACGGCGAGCCGGGATCCGCGTCGCCCTCTCCGGAGCCGCCGTGGTGACCGCCGCCAGAGCCGCCCGCACCGCCCCCGCCGGAGCCGCCGCGGTGGAAGAAACCGCCCGCCTTGATGTTCTTCGTGCTGATCACGTCGAGGCCGGTGACCTTGCCGGCCAGCTTGCCCAGCACCTTGATGATCTTCGTGAAAACCTCGGCGAGCTTGCCGAGCAGCGGCGAAACGCGGCGCATCGTCTCGCACAGCTTCGTCAGCAGTTCGCTGATCTTCTCGCCCCATTTGGAGATCGCCGTGACGGCCTGCGCGACCACCAGCGGCGTCCCGAACCCGAGCGAGAACACCTCCTCCATGACCCAGGAGATCAGCTTGCCCACCAGATCCGCGATGAGCTGGCGCACCAGGCCGCGCACGAAGGCGACGACCTGGCCCATGATCATCGTGACGGTGTCGATCGCGCTCGCGACCGTCGCCGCGCCGCCGATCGCGTCGGCCGCCTCCGCCGCGGACTTCCGGTAGGCGTCCGCGCCGTCGCCCTTCCACTCCGCGGTGCCGTTCTTGACCGCGTTCTCGAGGTCTTTCTGCCGTTCCTGCAACGACTTCGCGACGTTGCCCCAGGTGTCGGCATAGGACTGGATCACCGGCGGGTTGCCCGCGACCGAGTCCAGCATGTCCTTCAGCGGCTGCACGTGCTCCATCAGAAACGACGCCACCGACGACATCAGGTAGCCGAACGGGTCGATCGCCGCGCCCGCGATCTCGCCGGCGAGGCTCGCCACGCCGAGGCCGCCGGAAACCCAGTCGCCGTCCGCTATTCCCTTGAACGCGTCCGTCGCCGATTCGGCGATGTTGATGCCGGTGGCGTAGCCGTAGTCGCCGTTGCCCTCGGTGAAGGGCCCCGGCCCGTCGCCGTCCTTTTTGGACTGTGCGACCAGCGGATTGGCGTCGGGCATCAGTCGCTCGCCTTCATCGAACCGGCGGCTTCGCCTTCGTAGCTGTCGTACGCCTTCGCCGCGTCGCGCACCTTCTGCGCCTGCGCGTCCATCGCCGTGACGGTGTTCTCCAGCGCGGTGATCCCGTAGTTCTCGACCGGGTCGAGCATCATCCGGAACGGCTGGCAGAGAATGCCGTACGCGTCGGTGGGCATGCTGACCTGGTTCGCGGCGTCGACAGCCTGCTTCAGCCCGTCGGCGATCCCGTCGAGTTGACGGGCGTGCGCCTCGAGATCGCCGCCGATCTCATAACCCCTGGGTGCCATGGTTTTTCTTCCCCTGGAACGGCTTGGACTCAGGACAGGATCGATCCGCCGAAGTCGTCGTCATCGTCCGACGAGCTCCGGCGGCGGCGTTGCTGCTGAGGCGGTTGAGGAGGTGTCGGCGGGGCGGCCGAGCGCGGCGGCGCCGGAGGTGCGGCGGTGCCTGGTTCTTCGGCGTCCTCCGGCAGGAACCGGCGCACCCGGTCCGGTTCGGACTGGCCCTCTTCCTCGGCGGGCGGCGCGGGGAAGGTCCGCTGCGCGTCGGCCACCAGCGTTTCCGTGGTCTGGTCGCCGCCGACGGTTTCGGCCGCGGCCTGCTGCAACAACTCCGGGATCCGGGCCTGCGCGCGCTGCACGAGCCGCATCACCTCGGCGGAGACGTCGGCCATCTTCTTGCCTGCCGCGGAGTCCGCGAGCACCAGGTTCTTCAGCAGACCCTTGGCGTCCACAGTGACCTCGACCGCACCGTCCTTCGACCGCTCGGTGACGGTTTGGCCTTGCATGCGCTCGGCCATCGCCTGATAGCGGGCAGCGGTCTGCTGGAGCTGCTTCGTCCAGCCCTCGACCATCTGCTCGCTGGCGTCGATGCTGTCGGGCATCGGGCCCCCTTCTCCACGGTGACTTCTCCAGAATGACGGACGCGTGACCCCGTCGGTTCCGCGCGGTTCCGATTTGTCCGCGCGACGCCGTTCCCCATGTGTTGCTGACTACTGTACGCGAACTTCTGATAGCTCGCCGTAACAAAAACCGGCCCGTCCGCGAAACTCGCGGACGGGCCGGGGAAGGGAGGGAGCGGATCAGAGGTTGCCGCGGCGCTCCTGCTCCCGTTCGATGGCTTCGAACAGGGCCTTGAAGTTGCCCTTGCCGAAGCCGAGCGAACCGTGCCGCTCGATGAGCTCGTAGAACACGGTGGGCCGGTCGCCGATCGGCTTGGTGAAGACCTGCAGCAGGTAACCGTCCTCGTCGCGGTCGACCAGGATCCGGTGCTCCTTCAGCGTTTCGATCGGCACGCGCACCTTGCCGATCCGGGCGCGCAGCTCGGGGTCGTCGTAGTAGGAGTCCGGGGTGTCGAGGAACTCGACGCCCGCCTCGCGCATCGCGGTGATGGTGGCGATGATGTCGTTGGTGGCCAACGCGATGTGCTGGCAGCCGGCGCCCTCGTAGAACTCGAGATACTCGTCGATCTGCGACTTCTTCTTCGCGATCGCCGGCTCGTTGAGCGGGAACTTGACCCGGTGGTTGCCGTTCGACACCACCTTGCTCATCAGCGCCGAGTAGTCGGTGGCGATGTCGTCGCCGACGAACTCCGCCATGTTCACGAAGCCCATGACGCGGTGGTACCAGTCCACCCAGTAGTCCATCTTGCCGAGCTCGACGTTGCCGACGCAGTGGTCGACCGCCTGGAACAGCCGCTTCGGCGCGCCCTCGGGCCGCTTGACGGTGCCCTCGCGCGGCTCGTAGCCGGGCAGGTAAATGCCGTTGTAGCGGGACCGGTCGATGAGTGTGTGCCGGGTCTCGCCGTAGGTCGCGATGGCGGCGCGGCGGATCGTGCCGTGCTCGTCGGTGACGTCGTGCGGCTCCTCGAGGATCGTCGCGCCCTCCTTGCGGGCGTGCTCGATGCACTTGTCGACGTCGGTGGTCTCGAGGGCGAGGTCGATCACGCCGTCGCCGTGGCGGCGGTGGTGGTCGAGCAGCGGGGAGTCCGGCTTCACGCCGCCGGTGATCACGAAGCGGCCGGAGCCGGACTTGAGCACGAAGGCCTTGTGGTCGAGCTGTCCCGTTTCGGGACCGGAGTACGCGACCAGCTGCATGCCGAACGCGACCTGGTAGAACCACGCGGTCTGGGTCGCGTTGCCCGCGATGAACACCACCGCGTCGAGGGCCTTGACCGGGAACGGGTCGGTCGAGGCGTCGTGGTCCACCAGTCCGACGAGCTGGCGGAGCTGGTCATAGCTGACGTCGTCGAGTGCGCCGTGCGGATCCATCGTGGAGGTCATGCACTGAGCATGAGTTGCGCCTGGCAAGCTGCGCAACGGTTTCCGTTTCAGCTGGACAATGTGTTCAGCTTATCCTGGAGAAGCTCGGTCATCTTGGACAACCTGCGCAGGGAGAAAACCGGTGCTTGACTCGCTCGACGCGCGGCTGCTGCTGTTGCTCACCGACTCGCCGCGCCTCGGCGTGCTCGAATGCGCGCGCCGGCTCGGCGTCGCGCGCGGCACCGTGCAGGCGAGGCTGGACCGGCTGACCGAACGCGGCATTCTCGGCGGCTTCCCGCCCGAACTCGATCTGGCCGCGATGGGGTACAGCCTCACCGCGTTCGCCGTGCTGGAAATCGCGCAGGGCAAACGCGCCGGCGTCGCGGAGGCACTGGCTGCGATCGACGAAGTGTGCGAAGTGCACGCCACCACTGGGCAAGGCGACCTCTTCGTACGCCTTGTCGCGCGAGATAACGACGATCTGCAACGTGTCATCGACGAAGTGGTTGGCGTGCCCGATGTCTTGCGTACGTCAACTTCGATCGCGTTGTCGACACCAGTGCCGCCGCGAGTGCGGCCGTTGCTCGAACGAACGGCTAGGACACGTACGTGAGATAGCGCTTCGCGGAGCGCTGTACGACGTTATGAGCGTCCGTACGCACAATGGCGTCCCACCACGCGCCGTAGAGCGCGTCGAATGCGTACGGCTCCAACAGTTCCGCGGCGTGCCGCACGACGCTCGGCCGCTCCGGGATGAGGTTCGGGTAGCTGTACATGAAAGCGACGTGCGTACGGTCCGGAATGACCTGCACGATGTCGCCGGTCAGCAGCGCGCCGCGGCCTTCCTCGCCGTCCGGCCAATGCATGACGGTGCCGCCGGGGAAGTGCACGCCGAGGTTGATCAGCTGGAGATCCGGCGAGACGTCGAGCGTCGTGCCGGTCCACAGCTGGATCGACGGGTCCGGGCGGCCGATCCACTGCTGGTCGTTCTCGTGCAGGTAGACCGGGACGCCGAAGGCGTGCGCCCATTCGACCATCGTCGTGTAGTAGTGCGGGTGGCTGATCGCGATGCCGGTGATGCCGCCGAGTTCGGTGATCTTGCCGATCAGCTCGTCGTCGAGGTAAGCGGAGCAGTCCCAGAGGAAGTTGCCGCTCGCCGCGCGGACCAGCAGCGCGCGCTGGCCGATCGCGAACCTCGGATCCGAACCGACGCCGATGAGGCCCGGGCCCTGCTCCTCGACCCGCGGTTTGAGGCCGCTGTCCGCGCGGAGCGCCGCCAGGTCAGTCCACTGCTGCCCGCCCGGCGGGACGTACTGGCGCTCGTCCTCGCAGATCGGGCAGTCCGCGCGCGGGGCGGCGTACTGCGTCCCGCAGGTCAGGCAGAGCGGGTGGGTAGTCATCGGTGTCCTCCAGTGGTTTTGCTGAAAGACACGCTAGACCGCCGAACGCGCGCCGGGCCACGGAAATCCGGGCGGGCGCGCGTTCGGCGGAAACGAGTCAGGACTCGCTGTAGGGCACCGCCTTGACCAGGGTGACCTTCATGGTCTTGCCGTTCGGCAGCTCGTACTCGCGGGACTCGCCCTCCTTGGCGCCGAGCAGCGCCTTGCCGAGCGGCGATTCGGGGGAGTACACGTCGAGCGCGCCCTCGGCGCCTTCCTCACGGGTGGCGAGCAGGAACTTCTCCTCCTCGTCGTCCCCGTCGTACTTGACGGTGAGCACCTTGCCGGGGCCCGCCGTGCCGTCGTCGTCCGGAGCCTCGCCGACCTTCGCGTTGCGCAGCAACTCCTGGAGGTGCCGGATCCGGGCTTCGGCCTGGCCCTGCTCTTCGCGGGCCGCGTGGTAGCCGCCGTTCTCCTTGAGGTCGCCCTCTTCGCGGCTGTCGTTGATGCGGGCGGCGATGACCGGACGATTCTCGATCATTTCGTCGAGCTCGTGCTTGAGCCTGTCGTAGGCATCCTGGGTCAGCCAGGTCACCTTGGTGTCGCTCACGGTCACCATCTCCTCGTAGGGCCTGCCAGGCTTGGGTGTACAAGCCGGCCACCGCGTACGCACGCGGCTGAGATAAAGGAAAAACACGGCCCGTCGGGGGCCGTGCTGGTGTACGAGCGTATCACGGCAGGACAGGTCGACGCCGGTCCATTTCACGCTACGCGGACGCTCGCCGCGCATTTCACTCCGTTGGCCGCTACGGGGTTGACAGATAGCGTGGTATGGAATATGAGCAGCCGAACACGTCTGAGGTCACCGGGGCTCCGATGCTCTTCACCACTGTGCTCACCCTGCTGTGGCCGGCCCCGGCGGGAACCAGCACCTCCCGGCGGCCGCTTTCCGCGCCGGACCTGTCGCGCACCCGGACAACGCACACGCCGGGCTTGCTGTCGTCATCCCTCGTGACGTTGATGGTGACTTCCATCGCGTCGTTCGGCAGCTCTTTGAAGCCGATGCGCTCCGCGTCGATCGGAGTGCTGCCGAGATTGAGGTAGTAGATCCAGCCGATCGCGCCGCTCACGACCAGCGCGACGGCCACGAAAAGCCACCTCCGCCAGCGCTTCGACGGCTTGCCCTTGCCCGCGGTGCCGTACCGGTCCGCGGGCCGCGCCGATACGGCGTCGCCCTCGGCGGTCACGGTCTCCCCGCTCTGCAAATCCGGGCCTCCGGTCAAACTTGTCGTACCCCTGGGGACAATAGGCAGTGCGGCCGGTCCGGGGCACCACCCTGGTCGAGTATCCGCGACCCGTTCCGGCGGCGCGGAGCCGGGGCGGTTTACCGCGGCGCAACCAGGTGTCACGGAATAACAGGACAGGAAAGGGCCGTTCGGACCATGGTGGGAGCCGACGAGCTGACAACAGAAGACCGCAAGCAGCGACTGCGCCTGATGGCGGTGCACGCCCATCCCGACGACGAGTCGAGCAAGGGTGCCGCCACCATGGCCAAATACGTCGCCGACGGGCACGAGGTCATGGTCGTGACCTGTACCGGGGGCGAGGCGGGCAGCATTCTCAACCCCGCGATGGACCGGCCGGACGTGCTGGCGAACATGACCGAGATCCGCCGCGAGGAGATGGCGCGCGCGGCGAAGATCCTCGGCGTGAGCCACCGCTGGCTGGGCTTCATCGACTCCGGGCTGCCCGAGGGCGACCCGATGCCGCCGGTGCCGGAGGGCTCGTTCGCGGTGATCCCGCTGGAGGAGTCCACCGAGGCCCTGGTGCGCGTGATCCGGGAGTTCCGTCCGCACGTCATCACGACGTACGACGAGAACGGCGGCTATCCGCACCCGGACCACATCCGCACGCACGAGGTGTCGATGGCGGCCTTCGACGCGGCGGGCGACCCGGAGCGGTTTCCGGAGGCGGGCGAGCCGTGGCAGCCGCTCAAGCTGTACTACATGCACGGGTTCTCCAAGGCCCGGATGGTGGCGTTCGACACCGCGCTCAAGGAGGCCGGGATCGAGTCGCCGTACGAGGAGTGGCTCAAGTCCTGGGACCCGAACCGCGCCGACATCATGGAGCGGGTGACGACCCGGATCGAGTGCGGGGAATACTTCGAGGTGCGCGACGAGGCGCTGAAGGCGCACGCCACGCAGATCGACCCGACCAGCCGCTGGTTCGCCGTTCCGCTGGAGATCCAGCGCGAGGTGTGGCCCACTGAGGAGTACGAGCTGAACCGCTCCCTGGTGGACAGCACGCTGCCGGAGGACGATCTGTTCGCAGGCATCAAGGAGAAGGTGAGCCCATGAGTTTCGGTGTGCCGGCCGTCGCGGTCGTCCCGCTCACCGCGTCGGCGCTGGTACTGGCCCAGCAGCCGGACAGCGGGGACAACGGCGGCCAGGGCGAGGACTTCGGCAAGTCCTCGCCGGTCGGCCTGCTGGTGCTGATCCTGTTCCTGGTCGCGGTCGTCTTCCTGGTCCGGTCGATGAGCAAGCACCTGAAGAAGGTGCCGCAGACCTTCGACAAGGAAGAGGCCGCTTCGGAGACTGAGGCGGCAGCTGAGGCCGAGACGGCTGAAGCGGAGCCGGAGACGGCGGCAGCGGAGAAGAAGCCGGACGCGGCGGCGGCCAAGAAGAGCGACTGACCTCCGGCGGCGGGCCGGGGCTAACCGGCCAGCCCGTCGCGGAGGGCGGCGATCTTGCCCGTGAGCAGGCTGTCCTCGCCCGGCAGCACCGTGATGTACCGGTTCGCCTCGGGCCCGGACACCTCGAACGCGACGCGGCCGTCGGTGAGGTCGAGGTAGCTCAGCGGCCCGGCTTCCGCGCGCCCTGGCCGGGCCGGTTCGCGCACCGCGACGGTCACCTCGCCGACGCCGAACCAGGTCTGCTGGAACAGCGCGTCGACCGCGCGGGCGGCGGCGCTGCGGTCGTCGGAGAGCTCCGCCTGGAAGTCCTCCTGGGGCAGCGAGAACGCGCTCAGCTGGGCCGGCCGGTATCGCGGCAGGCTCGCGACCAGCGCACCGGCCGGGGTGCGGGTTCCGTCGAGCACCTTCAGCCGCACCCGGTCGCCGGAGCACAACGCCTTCACCCCGGTCCGGCCCCGGACGGCGACCAGCACGCCGTAGCGAGTGTCCTGGTTCTCGACGTGAGCGACGTACTCGGTGTCGGCCCGGCCCAGCGCGTACAACACGTCCTCGAACTCGTCGGCGAACCGTCCGTGGTCGAGCAGGCCCAGCCAAGCCAGCTCGGCGCGGACGGCCTCGTCGAGCCGCTGCTCCTCCGGCGTGAACCGGAGGCGGCCGGAGAACACCGGATGCGGCTCGTCGAACCCGGCGCCCCGGAGCGCGCCGAGGAGGGCGTCGAGGGAAAGCTCGGTCGCGCGCACCGCTGATTCCTTACCGACGGCCTAGCGGGCCGGTCGGTCCCCGATCACCGGAGGCGTCGGTTTGAGATCGCTCGTGCCGAATACGTCCGGATCGGTTTCTCGGAGGTAGGGCGGCGCGGTTTTCTCCTTGTCCTTTTCTCTGTTTTTGCCGGGTATTCCGCTGCCGACCAGGTTGCCGGGCTTCCCTGATTTCCCTGCTGCGCCTGGGGTTCCGGTGGTGCTGCCGCGCGTCGGCACCGATTCGCCGGGTGCGCGGGCGCCGATTCGGTTTCCCGCGCCGAATCCCTGGTTCGCGCTGCCTCCGATTCCTGGGTCAGGACCGAACCCGCTGGTGCCGAGAGGGTTGATCGACTGTCCTGAGGGACCGAATTGATAACCGGGCGGCAGCGCGGCTGAGCTGGGACTGTACGAACTGATCCGAGTCGAATCCGGCGGTTTGTCCGCTTCGGAAGGGGCCGCCTGGGGTGCGCTTTCCGCCGCGTCAGGTACGCGGCTGCCAGGGTGATTCACGGGGTGATCGCTGCTCGGAGCGGGCATCGGCTCGCGCGGCTTCGGAACCTCCGCGCCAGGAGGCGGCTCGATCGCGTCAGGACGGTGGCTGTCGGGAGGTTTGCCGCTCGGCCCGCCGGGACCCTCGACCGGCTTCGGCGGCGCGCTGGTGCTGGCGCTGGCGAGTTCGACGGACGCGCCGGTGTCGCTCAACTCCGCGTAGCGCGCCGGAATCCGATCGGAGTTCGTCCCCGTCGTCGAGTGATAGCCGGTGTAGGCGTCGACATTGTGCTGGGCATCGGCCTGCCACTGGTCGAGTTTGCCGAAGTAGCCAGGCCTGCCGTTGAGCGAGTCGTAGACGTCCTGTGCGGTGATTTCCGGCCGGTCGCCGACTGGTCGAACCGTGTTCTTGATGGCCTGAAACGCCGACAATTGCCCGTCCGCCGCATTCTGGGCGAACACCAGGTTCGCGCTGTGATCCAGGGAGGCGGCCAGCAGCGGCGAGGCCGAATTCGCGGCTTCCTCCGCGGAAACGCCCTGCCAACCGGCGCGCACCTTCTCCGCGAGACTGGCGATTTCGTCGGCGCGTTCCAGCAGCCGCTCGCTAAGGTCCCTTGCGGATCTTTGAGTCGTGCTCAGGGATTCGGGACCCGGTCCGCTGGTGACCTTGTGATAGATCTCCGCGGGAGTCATCGATTGACCAGCCATCAGTGCCCTCCTCGCAGATTGGCAAGTACTGTTTCCGCGACACCGCGAGCCGAGTCACATGGGTCCTTCTCGCCTTTGTGCGACGGAGATTGCGTGACCGATACGACTATGGTTTCGCTGTCGCTGATTCCCATCGCGATGTCGCATTCGCCGAGGCTCGCCCGGTGATCTTCTTCGCCGTAGGCGACGACGGGGTACCCGTCGACCGGGGCGAGAGGCAGGAAGAACGGGTAGACCTTGTCCTTGGCGCGGTAGAACGATGTCAGCCCGAGTTCGTTGATGTCAGGGAACACGATCACCACTTGCGCTTGAGCGAACCAGCCACACCCCGGTCCGCCTGCGCCGTGTGGTTCCGGCTTGACGTGGGAGCTGGTGCCGAGGAGGTCGGAGACCTGTCTTGCGGTCAGGGCGTCGCAAGGGTTCTGCTTGAACTTGGTGGCATCGAGGGGAATCGCTACTTTAGGTACGCCGGGGCCCGGCACTGGGTCGGTCGCGGTGCTTTTCGGTGTCTGTGAGACTGGCCGGTCGGAGTGCCCGCTCGGGGCGGCTCGGCCAGCCGTGGTGCTCGAGCAGCCGGCGAGGGCGCACAGGGCGGCCGCGGTGAGCGCGAAGACGCGTCTCACAGACTTCCCCCGGTGTTGTGGATCTCGGACGAGTGCGAGTCCTCGGCGGATGTGTATCTCCTGAGCGTGTCGCGGTATTTCGCGGCCTGGCTCCTGCAGAATTGCTCGCATTGGATCAACGAATCGAGCAGGGCCCGCCCGGAACTCCTGAACAAGGCCGCGTTGTCGGCACTGGAAAAATCCAGTCCGGGCGGCTGTGTTTGTGCGATTAATTGGGCACGTGTTCGATCTAAACGGTAATTGTCGCCGAGATGATCGTACAGCCTGGCGAGTTCCTCGAGTGTTCCTTGATCGTACGCGTACCCGTCGCCCAGCAACGGCGCGACCGCCATCGTCTCGATCGACTCGCCGCCATACCTCCGCACCGGAGGCAGGTTGGACTGCTGACTGTCGGCCACGATGTACGCCTCCCCTTGCGTAGATCGTTCCGGGTCCGCCGGGCCCAGACCTGTGGTCACCCTCTGACACCGGATAGTTACTGTAGTCGCCGCGATTAAGCCTGTCTGCAAATGCGAACTGCAACTCGCAGCCGAGTTCACCGTTTGTGGACTTGAGCAGGGCGACTGTCCTGCCGTCAACAGCAAGCTTCACTCGAACGTCTTAAGTGGCAGACACCAGAGGGGCCTCGTCAGCGTCGTTCGGCCAGTTGCTCGTCGTAAAGACTTTCCGGCGGCAGATGCTTGCCAGCCGACCCGATCTCGCCGCTCCGGTGGCCCGGCTGCGGTTTGCTCTGCGTTCCGGTGCAGCCGAGCGCCCAGTTGTGCGCGGTCGGCGGGTTTTCCACGAGGTACGAGCCGACGCCGCAGTTCCACAGCACCGAATTCGCGCCCGCCCAGCCCTGGCCGCTGCCCATCCACTGCCGGTCGGACAGTTGGAGATGTCCCGACGGCGGGCTCATCGTGAGGTCGTCGTAGAGAGTGCCGCTGGCCCAGCGTTGGTGCGGGCCGGCGTCGAGGATGCGCGAGCCGGTGTTGGTCGCGGTGCAACGGCTGACCACGTTGGGGCCGGGCACCCTGGCCTGCGTGACCCAGGCGTGCAGGTTGCTGCCGGTGACGGTGCATTGCCGCACCAGGGTTTCCTGGCCGCTGATGGTGTAGGCGGCGGGCTGGTCGTGGATGTCCTGCGGGACGGATTCGTCGAGGGACGACGTGCGCAGCAGGCTGACCCGGAGCGCGTTCTGCCCGATACCGAAGGCGGAACCGAAATGGTCCGCGACCACGTCGTCGACCCAGCTGTCCTGTGCGGTATCCACGGATACCAGCTGGGACTTGAAGAAACCGTCGTGATGCCAGGCGGGATCCTGCTCGAACTCGGCACCGTCCGCGGACAGGTGCGAGAGGCCGGAGCCGCTGATCCGGCCGGGATACGAGTAGCGGGTGACGGTGGCGTGGGTGTACTGGCTTTCCAGCGCGTTGGTCAGCGACACGTCGAAGCGGACGGTTTTGCCGTTCACGGCGGTGACTGTCCGGTCGAACTGCAGACCGGCGTTGGGTGTCCACTGCTTGCTCGGAGTGCCGTCCGGCCGCGGCGGGATCTTGTCCATGCCGATCGCGTGAATCCACGCCTGTTCCTGCGGACGCTGCACGATGACGTGGTCGCCGACGTGCAGCGACGAGGCATCGCTGACGTCAAGCTGGTCCGCGCCGACCGGGACGTAGTTGCTGGTGACCGGGACCGCCGAACCTGTTGAGGCACGCGAACCGGTGCCAGCGATCGTGACCAGAGTGTGCAGTTTGCCTGCCGCGACCAGCTTGGTCCCGTTCGCTCCGCTGCCCGCGCCGCGCAGTTCGACGTTGCTGGTGCTGATCTGCAGAGTTCCTTCGATCCGGTAGTCGCCGGCTGTCAGCTGGACCGCGCCGGGCCTGCCGCTGTTCGCGACCTGGTTGATGGCCTGCTGAATCCGCGCGGTGTCATCGCCGGACGACTGCGGCCCGACAGTCGCCGCGACCGGCAGTTCGGGCGGCGGAGCGTCGCCGTTGCGGTAGCCGACGCGGGAGAAATCGGGGACCCGGTTGCCTTGCGCGTCGGTGCTGTAGGCGAGGCGGCCGTTGGCGAAGGTGATCCAGTTCGGTGCCGCGGAAGCCGCATGGACACTGCAACCGGACAAACCAAGACATCCGATGAATGCGATCGCGGTGACGGGGAGCATCAAGCCTGCGCGAGAGAATCGCTTCATAGGGGCGGACTCTAGCGATCTTCGTGCTGCGCGACAAAGGCCGATCGTCGCATTCATCGGACTTCTCCGCGAATGCTCGGTTCTTGAGGGCTCGGTTCAACCGGCACTCTCCCGAAGGGCGCGAACGTGGATGTTCCAGGTTTTTCGGCCTTGCGGCGTCAGGGAAAGGCAGGTGCTTTCCAAGTCGGAAACTACCGTTACGGCGGGGACGGGACCGGTCTCCCGCGCCATGGGGCACACTCGGCACCATGTCGAACCGCCTCGCCGACGCGACGTCCCCGTACCTCCTGCAGCACGCCGGGAACCCGGTCGATTGGTGGGAATGGGGCCCGGAAGCGCTGGCCGAGGCGCGCCGGCGCGGGGTGCCGATTCTGCTGTCCGTCGGGTACGCCGCCTGCCATTGGTGTCACGTCATGGCGCACGAGTCCTTCGAGCACGAGGGCACCGCGACGCTGATGAACGCGCATTTCGTCAACATCAAGGTCGACCGCGAGGAGCGGCCGGACATCGACGCCGTCTACATGGCCGCCACGCAGGCCATGACCGGTCAGGGCGGCTGGCCGATGACCTGTTTCCTCACGCCCGAGGGCGAGCCATTCCATTGCGGCACTTACTATCCGCCCGCGCCGAGGCCGGGGATTCCGTCGTTCACGCAGCTGCTGGTCGCGGTCGCGGAGGCGTGGGAGGAGCGGCCGGACGACCTGCGCGAGGGCGCGAAACAGATCGTCGGGCACCTTGCCGAGCAGAGCGGTCCGCTGAAGGAATCGGCTGTCGACGCCGACGCTTTGGCTCAGGCGGCGGCGAAACTTGCGCAGGAGGCAGACCCGGCGCACGGCGGTTTCGGCGGTGCGCCGAAGTTTCCGCCGTCGATGGTGCTGGAGTTCCTGGTGCGCCACCACGAGCGCACGGGCTCGGCGGAGGCCCTGGCGCTCGCCGGGTCCGCGGCGGACGCGATGGCTCGCGGCGGCATCCACGACCAGCTGGGCGGCGGGTTCGCGCGCTACTCCGTGGACGCGGAGTGGATCGTTCCCCACTTCGAGAAAATGTTGTATGACAACGCTTTGCTCCTCCGAGTGTACGCGCATCTCGCGCGCCGCGGTTCGGCGTCGGCGCGTCGGGTGGCGGAAGGGGTCGTTCGGTTCCTCGAGCACGATCTTCTTACGCCGCAAGGAGGTTTCGCGGCGTCGCTCGACGCGGACACCGGAGGCGTCGAGGGCTTGACCTACGTGTGGACTCCCGCGCAGCTCAACGAGGTGCTCGGCGAGGACGGCACGTGGGCGGCTGAGCTCTTCAGCGTCACCGAAGACGGGACGTTCGAAGAAGGCGCGTCGACCCTTCAACTGCGGACAGATCCAGAAGACTTCGACCGATTCGAGCGTGTCCGGCAAGCGTTGCTCGAAGCGCGAGCGGAGCGTCCGCAGCCAGGCCGGGACGACAAGGTGGTCGCCGCGTGGAACGGTCTCGCGATTTCCGCGCTGGCCGAAGCGGGCGTCGCGCTGGAGCATCCACAGTGGATCGAGCTGGCTCGCAACGCGGCGTCGCTGCTGCTGGACCTGCACCTCGTGGACGGACGTCTCCGCCGCAGCTCGCGGGACGGCGCGGTCGGGACCCCGGTCGGTGTGCTGGAGGACTACGCCTGCCTCGCCGACGGTCTGCTCGCCCTCCACCAGGCCACTGGTGAACCTCGCTGGCTCACCGAAGCGACCAGGCTGCTCGACATCGCACTGGCGCATTTCGCGTCGGACTCCGCGCCGGGTGCGTATCACGACACTGCCGACGACGCGGAAGTCCTGGTGCAGCGTCCGTCCGATCCGACGGACAACGCGAGCCCGTCCGGTGCCTCGGCGCTGGCTGGTGCGCTGCTCACCGCGTCCGCGCTGGCCGGACCGGACCAGGCGGCGCGCTATCGCGATGCTGCTGAACTCGCGTTGCGTCGCGTCGGGCTGCTCGCCGCACGGGTGCCGCGTTTCGCCGGGCACTGGTTGTCCGTGGCGGAGGCGGCGCAGTCCGGGCCAGTGCAGGTCGCGGTTGTCGGTGCGGACCGTGCGGAGCTGATCACCGCCGCCGCGCGGCACATCCACGGCGGCGGCATCGTGCTCGGCGGAGAGCCGGACGCGTCCGGTGTCCCGCTGTTGGCCGACCGGCCGTTCGTCGATGGCAAAGCAGCGGCTTACGTCTGCCGCGGCTACGTCTGCGAGCGCCCGGTGACCGCGCCGGACCAGCTCATCGCCCAGCTCTGACGAATTCCGCCCCTGGTGAACGCGGTACCCACCTGGGTGGAATCGGCGTAGCTTCAGTAGTGACGTAATCATGTAATCAAGGATGGTGGACGTCATGGGGCGAGGTTGGAAAGGCCGGGGCTGGCAGCAGGCCGAGGCGCCGTCAGCCGACGACGCGGCGGCGTGGTTCGGCGGACGGCTCCCGGACGGCTGGTTCACCGGCGACCCGGAAATCACCGTGGACCGCGAAGAGATCCTGATCGTGGGCGAACTGCCCGCGCTGACCGGCGAATGCGCCGACGACGCGGCCCGCGCGGCCGCGGAAGACGGGCGGATCAGCCGGTTCCGCGAGGAAACCCGCGACGAGCGCATCGAAATCGCCCGGCAGGCCGAGCATCGCTACCAGCGCAAGGTGGCGTGGGGCGCGAAGCTGGGCGGTACGACGGTGCACTTCACGACGCTGTCGGTGCCGGTGATGACCAGGCTGCGGCAACCCGAACGGCTGGTCCTCGACACGCTCGTGGACGCGGGCGTCGCGCGGTCGCGGTCCGAGGCGCTGGCCTGGGCGGTGCGGCTGGTCGGCGAGCACGCGGACACCTGGCTGACGGAGTTGCGCGAGGCGATGACCAAGGTCGACGACCTGCGGTCGAAGGGGCCCGACCTGGGCTGAGCTGCGGGACTTCCTCCGCTGCGGCAGGCTGGTGGCAGCCTGCTGTATCGGAGGAACCGTGGACGTCCCTGCTGTGCCTGAGAAAGTGGACCCGGACGCGTTGACCGCAGTCCTCGATGGACGCTGGGCCCGGCTGAAGCGCGACGTGCGCGCGCAGATGAGCACGGAGAAGTTCCGGGACACGATCGGTCTCGACGTCGAGGCGCATCGCGTCCAGGTGCTGGACCAGCTGCGGAAACTCGCTGAAACGGACCGTCCCGCGCTCGGCTTCGACGCCGCGTACGGCGGGCTGAGCGACGTCGGCGGTTCGGTGATGTCGTTCGAGATGCTCGGCTACGGCGACCTGTCGCTGATGGTCAAGGCCGGGGTCCAATGGGGCCTGTTCGGCGGTGCGGTGCAGCTGCTCGGCACCTCGTCGCACCACGAGAAGTACTTGCGCCGCATCATGAATCTGGACCTGCTCGGCTGCTTCGCGATGACCGAGCACGGCCACGGTTCGGATGTCCAGCACCTGCATACCACGGCGACTTACGACCCTTCGGCGCACGAATTCGTCGTGCACAGCCCAGATCCCGGCGCCACCAAGGAATACATCGGCAACGCCGCCCGCGACGGACAGCTCGCGGTGGTCTTCGCGCAGCTGATCACCGGCGGCGAATCCCGCGGCGTACACGCGTTCCTGGTCCCGATCCGCGACGACTCCGGTGCTGCGGTTTCGGGCGTCACCATCGCCGACTGTGGCGTAAAAGCGGGCCTGAACGGCGTCGACAATGGACGGTTGACCTTCGATCAGGTCCGGGTGCCAAGGGAAGCGCTGCTGAACCGCTTCGGCGACGTAGCCGAGGACGGCACCTACACGAGCCCAATCGAAAGCGACGGCCGCCGGTTCTTCACGATGCTGGGCACGCTCATCCGCGGCCGAGTGAGCGTCGGCGGCAGCGCCGGATGCGCCACGCAACGCGCCCTGACGTTGGCAATCCGCTACGGCGACCAGCGTCGACAGTTCCAGCGCCCGGAGGGTGACGAGGTCGTCATCCTCGATTACCTGGGACACCAACGGAAACTGCTGCCGGCTTTGGCGAAGACTTACGCTCTGCACTTCGCGCAGGAAGAACTGGTCGCCGCCCTGCACGACATCGCTCCCGACGCGCCGGAAGAAGAACAACGCGAACTGGAATCCCGAGCCGCGGGCCTGAAAGCCGCGAACACCTGGCACGCGACCGCGACCATCCAAACGGCCCGCGAAGCCTGCGGCGGCAGCGGGTACCTCGCGGAGAATCTGCTGGCCGGTTTGAAGGCGGACACTGACGTTTTCACCACCTTCGAAGGCGACAACACCGTGCTGTTGCAGCTGGTCGCGAAGGGTTTGCTGACGCAGTACAAGGAACACTTCGAGGACCTCAGCCCACTGGCGACTGCCCGGTTCGTCGCTGAGCAACTGGTGGACACCGTCAAGGAGCGTTCTGTCGCGCTGCGGTTCGTAGAGCGCCTGACGGAGTCTGATGATGCTTCAGTGCTCTTTGATCGTGAGTGGCAGCAGCGTCTCTTTGAGGACCGTGAAGAGCACGTGCTGAGCGGCGTGGCCAACCGTCTCCGCAGGGCTGCTTCGGATCCCTTCGGGGTCTTCAACTCCGCACAGGACCATGTGCTGCTCGCTGGCCGCGTACACGTGGACCGCCTGATCCTCGACGCCTTCGCCCGCGCTGTCGACGCGTGCCCGGACCCGGACGCGGCTGCGCTGCTTTCGCGGCTCTGCGACCTGTACGCCCTGTCAACGATCGAAGCGGACCGCGCGTGGTTCCTCGAGCACGGTCGCATCTCCGCGAGCCGGTCCAAAGCGGTGACTGCGGCGGTTAACGCGCTGTGCGGGGCATTGCGGCCGCATGCGCGAACGTTGGTGGATGGGTTCGCGGTTCCGGAGCAGTTCTTGGCCGCCCCGATGCTGAACGGCTGATCTCGGTACGCTTGGCGAGGTGTCGAAAGTCTTCGGAGATCATGCCGAGCGATACACGGGCTTTGCCGAAAACAGCGGGCCGAACGCGCATTATGACCGTCCAGCGATCCTGCGCCTGGCCGGAAAGCTAATCCTGGAACTAGGCTCCGCTGGCGGCGGCCTGACCGAGCATCTGGCCGAGCCAGGTTCGAGACCGCGGACCTGAACGAGCCGCTGACCATGGTGCCGAGCGCCTCGCCGAACTGCGGCGCTGCCTGAAACCGGGCGGCGCGCTGGTGTTCTCCATCCACCACCGGATCACCGGCTGGCTCCGGTCGGACGGTACGGACTACCACCGCGTCGAACTGATCAGCGAAGACTGGGATTGGGACGGCGTGACGGTGACCGGGCAGATGTACCGCCGTCCGGTGTCAGCGGTCTTCACCGCATTGCTGGATGCCGGGTTCGCGATCGACGCGGTCGAGGAGCCGCAGCCGACGGCGGGGGTGGAGGACCCGGAACTGGCGGAGATCTTGCGGGCGCAGCCGGTGTTCTTGTTCGTGCGGGCGGTGCGCTAGGCGTACATCGCCGACCAGATCACGACGACGTGATGATTAATCGCAGTCCTTGCCTCTCTCGTCAGGGAGCGACGGCGTGGAACGCGATGCGTTCGATCATCGCGTCCAGCCCGGCTTCCAACGCTGCGGTGCTGCGCTGCGCCTGCGCGAGGATCAGGCCGCCCTGCAGCGCGGCCATCGTCGCCAACGACAGTCGGTGCGGGTCGGCGTCGTCGCGCAGTACGCCCCGGTCGAGCATGTCCTGCAGGCCGTCGCGGATCGCAGCGGTCCACTGCGTGAAGCCTTCCGCCAACGCGGTGCGCGCGGCGGGGTCGTGTTCGGCGAGTTCGCTGGTCAAGCTTCCGAGCGGGCAGCCGCCGCGGCAGTCGAGGCCGTGTTCGATCTGCACGATCGCGTCTCGCCAGTCCCGCAGTGCCTCGAAGCTGTCCAACCGGGAGAGAAGCACTCGCTGGCCGGTGAGGATGCGAGCCGTCTGGAACTCGATCACCGCGCGGGTGAGAGCGCTCTTGTCCGCGAAGTAGTGGTAGATCTGCGACGAGCTGACCCCGGCGGCATCCCGGACGTCGGGAGTGCTGGTGCCGGCGACGCCGCGCTCGAACATCAGCTGCGCGGCGGCGGCGACGATCCGCTCACGGGTGACGAGCCCACGGGTCGTCCGTCTCGTCGCGCCGGCGCCCTCGGCTGCCGGGGTCACGGTCTCGCTCACTTCCGCAGGATACGGAAGCTCGCCAAAACTGGATTTGACTATCCAGTCTGCCGTTGCTACTACTGGATAGAGCAATCCAGTTTGAGGTTCGGCCCCGCGTCCCGCAAAGCATCTCCTCGTGCCCGAAAGGCTTGACGTGACCACCACTAACAGCACCATTGCCGAGCGGGTATCCGCCATGCAGCAGGGCCTCGCAGGTCAACTGCCGGCCGAGGCCTTGGCGGCTTTCAGCGGCGAGCAGGCGGAACTGGATGCCGCCGGTTTGCCGGAGGGCGTGCTCGCCGCGGGCGCGGCGATGCCCGACGGAGAGCTGCTCGACGTCCACGGCAACCCGGCGACGCTCGAATCCGCCCGCCACGGGAAGCCCGCCGTGGTCGTGACCTACCGAGGGGCGTGGTGCCCGTACTGCAACGTGGCGCTGCGTGCCTACCAGGAGCAGCTCGTGCCCGTGCTTGCTGAACGGGGCATCGAGCTGATCGCGATCAGTCCGCAGAAGCCGGACGGCTCGCTGTCCATGGCGGAGAAGAACGACCTGACCTTCACCGTGCTGTCCGATCCCGGCAACCAGATCGCCGCCGCACTCGGTGTGCTCACCGCCCCCACCGAGGACGCCCGCACCGCGCAGGCGGCTCTCGGGCTGGACCTCGCCGCGACCAACGCCGACGGCGGCCACGGCGTACCGATGCCGACGGTCGTCCTGGTCGACGCCGACGGTGCGATCCGGTGGATCGACGTGCACCCCAACTACACCACCCGCACCGAGGTTCACGAGATCGCGACGGCACTCGAGCTGCTCTGAGCGGAACGACCTCTGTCCGGAGAAGCTCCCGCCGAGCCGACGGCCTGAGGAAGATCCGCAAAGGCAAACCGGCAGCTAGGAGTACATCGCCAACCAGATCGCGATGTAATGCGACACCGCAGCCAACACCGTGCACGCATGAAAGAACTCGTGGTACCCAAAGGTCTCCGGCCAGTGGTTAGGCCACTTGACCGCGTAAAAAACCGCCCCCACGGTATAAAACAGCCCGCCCACGCAAAGCAGCACCAAAGCCGCGACCCCGGCATGGCTCAGCAGCTCGGGCAGAACGAAGACCGCGACCCACCCCAGTGCGATGTAGATCGGCACTCCGAGCCAACGCGGCGCGTGCGGCCACAGCATCTTCATCGCCACGCCGAGGACCGCGCCGCCCCAGACGATGGCCAGGACGATGTATCCAGTCGGCTTAGACATGGCCAGCAGGGTGAACGGCGTGTACGTGCCGGCGATGAAGAGGAAGATCATCGAATGGTCGGCGCGCTTCATCCACTTGTACGCGCGCGGGCTCCACAGCCTGCGGTGATACAGCGCGCTCACGCCGAACACGCCCAGCACGGTGAGGCCGTACACGGACGTCGCCAGCGCGGCTACCCCAGAAACCGTCGAGGCGGCGAGGCTGATCAGCGTGGCGGCTCCGGCGACCGCGCCGAAGAACGACCAGAAGTGGATATGGCCGCGCAGCCGGGGGCGAGTGTCCTCGGGGACGGGTGGGGGCTCGGTCGTCACGCTCACCGAGCCAAGGCTACGGGACCGTAGGTTTTTCGCCAGCCCCCGTGGCGCGTCACACCCTTACTCCAGGGGTGCGTACGCTCGGGCGACGTGAGCCTCCGGTCCTTCATGTCCGACGTCGTCTACAGCGTCTACAGCCGCCGACTGATCCAGCAGTCGGCAGGCCGTCATCCCCGGCATATCGCGATCATGCTCGACGGCAATCGCCGCTGGGCCCGCGAGGCCGGGTTCGCCGACGTGGCCGACGGGCATCGCGCCGGGGCCAAGAAGATCGCCGACTTCCTCAGCTGGTGCCAGGAGGCCGAGGTCGAGGTCGTGACGATGTGGCTGCTGTCCACCGACAACCTGAACCGCGATCCGGACGAGCTCACGCCGCTGCTGAAGATCATCACCGACGTCACCGACGAACTCGCCGGGGCCGAGGCGCCGTGGCGGCTGCGCATCGTCGGCGCGCTCGACCTGCTGCCGCTCGAGGTGGCGCAGAAGCTCACCGCCGACGCGGCGCGGACTGAGAACCACTCGGGCATGGAGGTGAACATCGCGGTCGGCTACGGCGGACGGCAGGAGATCGCCGACGCCGTCCGCAAACTTCTCCTGCAGCACGCCGACGAGGGCACTTCGATTCGCGAACTCGCGAAAATCCTCGACGTCGACCACATCTCGGAACATCTCTACACATCCGGCCAGCCGGATCCGGAGCTGATTATCCGAACGTCCGGTGAACAGCGGCTTTCCGGATTTCTGCTCTGGCAGTCCGCGCATTCGGAATTCTGGTTCACCGAGGCTTACTGGCCGGCATTCCGGCGCGTCGATTTTCTCCGCGCGATGCGCGACTACGCCTGGCGGCACCGCCGGTTCGGGGTCTGAGCGGCGGACCGGCCCGGCGGACCCACCCAGCCGGGCCGGTCAACCCGGGCCGCTGACGCCGCGAAGGCCCCGGAGCCGGGCTCCGGGGCCTTCGCGTCAAGACGGCTCAGCCGTGGTGGTGCTCCATCGAGTGGGCCACCAGCGCCGGGGTCAGCGCGACACCGGTGTAGGCGCCGGCGACCAGCGAAGCGGCACCGTAGCCGAGCGCGCCGCCGCCCTCGATGAAGGTGGCGTAGGCGTCGCCGAACGTCGGGTCCGGAGCGCCCTGGGTCGCGGCCGGGGAGGCGAACGCCGTCCCGCCGATCATCATCAGACCCGCGGCGGCACCGGCGACAATTCCAGCCTTCTTCAGCACTTCGCACACTCCTAGGTAGAGATACTGGGATTCGGGGCACCGGAGTGTTCCGGTGGTGTGTCCCGCAGTAAGGAAATTACCCCCGAATGGCCTCTAGTGAATGGTGCGTACGCCCATTGTGTGAGCGCTTGAAGGCCCAGTTCACTCGGACCGGTTCAGTGTCCAGGACGCGAAATGCATTCCGGTCTTGCGCGTGGTACAAGGCCCTTTACCTGGGAATTGCCTGCACTCGGTGATTAATTTTCCTTGATCATCCATCTGTGCGACCCCCCGATCGCCGGACCTGGTGACGCTGGGTGAGCACTGTGGACACTCTGTTGCGGGCGACCGACGGTGGGATGACGAATCGGCGAATCACCTGTGTGGCTGCCTGCACGACGGGGCGGACGTAGGTACCTTCCGGGATAGAGGGCTCGCGTTCCGTGCGGGTTCTCGCGGGAGGCCCTGGTCGTGGCGTTGATCGAGGGGGCGGCTCAGCCGCCCACGAGATGCACGAGGGGGCCGGCACCCGGCCCTCGTGGCCGTGCCGCCTGACGCAGCCAGCGTCAGGGAGTGCGGACTCAGCCAGGGAGGTGCCCGGCCCAGCGAGTGCGGGCGTGGGGTGCACACGCCCTCGAGGGAGATGCCGTCGTGACTGCGCAGCGTTCACCCCGCAAGGCCTCAGGCCGTTCTTCGACCGGTGCCCCGGCGCCGGAGAAAGCCTCGATCTCGCCCGAATCCCCACGCATCACTTATGTGCTCGACACGTCGGTGCTGCTCTCTGACCCGTGGGCGGTCACCCGGTTCGCCGAACACGCGGTGGTGCTCCCGCTGGTCGTCATCAGTGAACTGGAGGCCAAGCGCCACCACTCCGAACTGGGCTGGTTCGCCAGGGAATCCCTCCGGCTGCTGGACGATCTCCGGCTCAAGCACGGCAGGCTCGACGCCCCGATCCCGATCGGCGAGGCGGGCGGAACCCTGCAGGTGGAGCTGAACCACACCGATCCGTCCGTCCTCCCGGTGGGCTTCCGCACCGACTCGAACGACCACCGCATCCTCGCGTGCGCGCTCAACCTCGCGACGGAGCAGCCGCAGGTCGTCCTGGTGACGAAGGACATCCCGCTGCGGGTCAAGGCGGGCGCCGTCGGGCTCACCGCGGACGAGTACCGGGCGCAGGAGGTCACGCCGTCGGGCTGGACGGGCATGGCGGACGCGGACGCTCCCCAGGAGCTGATCGACGCGCTCTTCTCGGGCGGTTCGGCGGATCCGGCGGAGTTCGGGCTCGGCGAGGTGGGCGAACTGCCGTGCCACACCGGGCTGCGGCTGCTCGCGGGCAGCTCCAGCGCGCTCGGCCGGGTCACGGCGGACAAACGGGTGCGGCTGGTGCGCGGCGACCGCGAGGCGTTCGGCCTGCACGGCCGCTCGGCGGAGCAGCGCGTGGCGCTCGACCTGCTGCTGGACTCCGACGTCGGCATCGTCTCGCTCGGCGGGCGCGCGGGCACCGGCAAGTCGGCGCTGGCGCTGTGCGCGGGCCTGGAGGCGGTGATGGAACGCCAGCAGCACCGCAAGGTCGTGGTGTTCCGCCCGGTCTACGCGGTCGGCGGCCAGGATCTCGGCTATCTGCCCGGGTCCGAGAGCGAGAAGATGCAGCCGTGGGCGCAGGCGGTGTTCGACACGCTCGGCGCGCTGGTCAGCCAGGACGTGCTGGACGAGGTGTTCGACCGCGGCATGCTCGAGGTGCTGCCGCTGACGCACATCCGGGGCCGCTCGCTGCACGACACCTTCGTGATCGTGGACGAGGCGCAATCGCTGGAACGCAACGTGCTGCTCACCGTGCTTTCGCGGCTCGGCTCGGCGTCGCGGGTGGTGCTCACGCACGACGTGGCCCAGCGCGACAACCTGCGGGTCGGACGGCACGACGGCGTCTCGGCCGTGATCGAGAAGCTGAAGGGGCACCCGCTGTTCGCGCACGTGACCCTGACCCGGTCGGAGCGCTCGCCGATCGCGGCGCTGGTGACCGAGATGCTGGAGGACCACGGCTGAGCTAGTTCCGTGAAGGACTCCTTGAGGGAATCAGATTCCCTCAAGGAGTCCTTCACGGACTTGCTGCGGGGTTACCAGCCGGAGGGCAGCGGGCGTCCCTCGGCGAAACCGGCCGCGGACTGCACGCCCAGCACGGCGCGCTCGTGGAACTCCTCCAGCGTGCGCGCGCCCGCGTAGGTGCAGGACGAGCGGACACCGGAGCAGATCGAGTCGATCAGGTCCTCGACGCCGGGCCGGGTCGGGTCCAGCGCCATCCGCGACGTGGAGATGCCCTCCTCGAACAGCGCCTTGCGCGCGCGGTCGAAGACGTTGTCCGTGCGCGTGCGGGCCCCGACGGCGCGCTTCGACGCCATCCCGAACGACTCCTTGTACGGGCGGCCCTGCTCGTCGTACCGCAGGTCGCCAGGCGATTCGTGGGTGCCGGCGAACCAGGAGCCGACCATCGCCGCGGACGCGCCCGCGGCCAGCGCCAGCGCGACGTCGCGAGGGTGCCGCACGCCGCCGTCCGCCCAGACGTGTTTGCCCAGTTCACGGGCGGCAGCCGAGCATTCCGCCACGGCGGAGAACTGCGGGCGGCCGACGCCGGTCATCATCCGCGTGGTGCACATCGCGCCGGGGCCGACGCCGACCTTGATGACGTCCGCGCCCGCGTGGATGAGGTCGCGAGTGCCCTCGGCGGTCACGACGTTCCCCGCCACGATCGGCACCTTCGGCGACACCGAGCGGACCGCCTTGAGCGCGGCGATCATCTTTTCCTGGTGCCCGTGCGCGGTGTCGACGACCAGCGTGTCGACGCCCGCGGCCAGCACCGCTTCGGCCTTCGCCGCGACGTCGCCGTTCACGCCGACCGCGGCGGCGACGCGCAGCTTGCCCTGAGCGTCGGCGGCCGGGGTGTAGATCTCCGAGCGCAGCGCGCCGACCGCTGTGAGGACGCCGGCGAGGCGACCGTCGGCGTCGAGGCCGAGGGCGAGCCGTCCGCCGTGGCTGTGCAGGAGCTCGAAAACCTCGCGCGGCGGCGTGTCCAGCGGGACAGCGACGACGGCGGGCTCGGCGACGTCGGCTAGCCGCGCGAAGCGGTCGACACCAGCGCAGGCGGCCTCGTCGACGACGCCGACCGGCTTGCCGTCACCGTCGACGATGACGACCGCGCCGTGTGCTCGTTTGTGCACGAGGTTGAGGGCGTCGGCCACCGCGTCGCCGCCGGTGAGGACCAGCGGCGTGTCCCAGACGGCGTGGCGGGACTTCACCCAGGAGACGATTTCGGTCACCGCCTCGGTGTCGACGTCCTGCGGAAGCACGACGAGCCCGCCGCGGCGAGCGACCGTCTCGGCCATCCGCCGCCCGGCGACGGCCGTCATGTTGGCCACCACCAAGGGGATCGTCGCGCCAGTACCGTCCACAGTGGACAAGTCGACGCCGAAGCGGGACTCCACGTCCGAACGGTTCGGCAGCAGGAACACGTCGTCGTAGGTCAGGTCGTGAGCGGGCACGTGCCCATCCAGAAAGCGCACGAGTCACCAGGCTACGTGGCTTGCGCGCGAGACGCTAACCCGGCGTGGCACGTGGAACAATGGCCGGGTGGACAGCCGTGATCGCGATGACCAGGGACGGGCGCGCAACGCCCGCCCGCGTGATGGTCTGGGCCGCCCGCTGCCATATGGGTCCGACGGCGTGCCGCGCCAGCCCGAGGGCGTGCAGCGGACGCCGGCGGAGACCCTGGCGGAGGCGCAGCACCTGCTGGACACCGGCCGCCCGTTCCACGCGCACGAGGTGTTCGAGGACGCTTGGAAGGCGACGGACGGGCCGGAGTGCGAGCTGTGGCGCGGCCTGGCCCAGCTGGCGGTGGGGCTGACGCACGCGTTGCGGGGGAACGGGAACGGAGCGGTCGCGCTGCTGGAGCGGGGTGCGGAGAACATCGCGCCGTTCCGGGCGGAACCTCCGTACGGGGTGGATGTGGCCGGGTTGCAGCAGTGGGCGCAAGCGCTTGCGGGCGAGGCTCGGGAGCGGGTTCGGGTGGTGCCGGAGGTTCCTCGGCTGGCCCATTAGGCGGGGTTCGCGGCTGCTGGGCTGGGTTTCCGGTTCGGCTGGCTGGCGCGGCTGGGGGAGTTCTTGCTTGCGGCGGAGCTTTCGCCGAGAGTCCGCGGCTCATGCGGTGGGCTTGGCGCGGGATGAGCTGCGGAGGGAATGCGGCTCGCTGGCGGACGAGTGCATTGATCGGTGTGGCGACCGATCGCGAGCTGGGCTGATCCGACGGTTTCGGCGGCGAGGCGCGGCGACCGACTGCAAGGCGGGTGGTTCCGGCGGCGCGGTCCGGCCTGAGCGATTGATCGCGAAGCGACGTGAGCCGGGGCGGCTTCGGCAATGCGGCCCGGTGAGCCGGGGCGGCTTCGGCAGTGCGGCCCGGTGAGGCGGCTCGGCCTGGCGTGCAGTTCCGGCGGTGCGCGTTCGTGCGCGCAAGTGAGTGTCGAACTAGCTGGTCTGGCTGCGCGCAAGCGTTTGCGGAGCGGTCTCAGCAGCCAATTGTTGAACCCGCCGGGCGGATCAACAACGCGCGCCGATCCGCCCGGCGAGATTCAGGGTGGTCAGGCGGCGGGCCAGTTGGCCGACGCGGCTTTTTCCTTCCCGACGGTCGTCGCTTCGCCGTGGCCGGTGCGGACGATCGTCGCGTCGGGGAGGGGGAAGAGACGGTCGTGGATGGACTTCACGATGGTCGGGTAGTCGGAGTACGAGCGGCCGGTCGCGCCGGGGCCGCCGTGGAACAGGGTGTCTCCGGTGAAGAGGACTTCCAGTTCGGGGCTGTGCAGGCAGACCGCGCCGGGGGCGTGGCCGGGGGTGTGCAGCACGGTGAGGTCGGTGCCGGCGACGGTGATGACCTGTCCGTCGGCCAGGTCGCCGTCGGGGGCGCGGTCCGGGTGGGTCAGGTCCCACACGACGCGATCGGCCGGGTGCAGCAGGATCGGCGCCCCGGTGCGCTCCGCCAGCGCGGGGGCGGCGTTGACGTGGTCGTTGTGCGCGTGGGTGCAGACGATCGCGCGGACTGTGCGGTCTCCGACCACGTCCGCGATGGCGTCCGCGTCGTGGGCGGCGTCGATCACGATCACCTCGGAGCCGTCGCCCACGATCCAGACATTGTTGTCCACGTCCCAGCTGCCGCCGTCGAGCTCGAACACGCCCGACGTGACCAGGTTCTGCACTATCGCCGTCATGCCGCAGACCCTAGTGGCCCGCGAGGCATACCGCCGGTACTTACTTTCGAGTATTCTTACTCGCGGTAAGTTAGCCGCGACGACGGGACTGCTCATGACCGACCCCCGGGATCTGCTCGCCGAACCGCTCAAACTCCAGTGCGGGGCAGTGCTGCCGCATCGGATCGCGAAGTCTGCGCTCAGCGAGCAGCTTGGCGACCGTCGCAACGCGCCTTCCGCCGAGCTCTCGCGGCTGTACCGAACATGGGCGCGCGGGGGTGCTGGACTGCTGGTGACCGGCAACGTGATGGTCGATTCCACGGCGCTCGGCGAACCGCGCAACGTCGCGGTGCCGACCGTGCCTGACCCGGCGGCGTACCGGTCGTGGGCGCAGTCCGTGGACGGGACTGACGCGCAGTTGTGGGTGCAGCTCAACCATCCCGGTCGGCAGAGTCCTCGGTACTTGTCCCGGCAGCCGGTCGCGCCGTCGGCGGTGCCGTTCGGCGATCGAGGGGTGCGGACGGCGTTCGCGGCGCCGCGGGCGTTGACCGGGGACGAGATCGAAGCGGTGGTGGCGAGGTTCGCGGTGTCGGCGCGGGCCTTCGTCGACGCCGGGTTCGCCGGGATCCAGATCCATGGCGCGCACGGGTACCTGATTTCGCAGTTCCTGTCGCCGTTGGTGAATCGTCGCGACGACGAGTGGGGGCGCGACCGCAGCCGGTTCCTGCTTGAGGTGGTGCGTGCGGTTCGGGGCGCGGTCGGCGATCGGGTGCCGGTTTCGGTGAAGCTCAACAGCGCGGATTTCCAGCGCGGCGGCTTCGACGAGGACGAGTCGCTGCGGGTGGTTCGCGCGCTGGGCGAGGCGGGGATCGACCTGCTGGAGATTTCCGGCGGCACCTACGAGCGGGCCGCGATGATGGGGGCCGGCCGGGCGAGCACGCAGCGGCGGGAAGCGTATTTCCTGGACTACGCGGCGAAAGCCCGGCAGATCAGCGACGTCGCGCTGATGGTCACCGGCGGGTTCGCCACGGCGGCCGGGATGGCCGACGCGCTGGAATCCGGTGCGCTGGACATGCTCGGGATCGGCCGTCCGTTCACTGTGGACCCCGGTCTGCCCGGACGGCTGCTGGCGGGCGAGGACGTCCGAGCCGAACGGCGGTGCCCGCGTACGGGAATCCGGCTCGCCGACAGCCTGCTCGAGATCCAGTGGCACACCCAGCAGATGCACCGCGTCGCCGCGGGCAAGCCGGTGGACCTCAAGCGCGGCGCGTGGCGGGCGCTGGCCCAGGCCGGGCTCAGCGATCCGCTGAACGCGTTTCGCCGGGTACGCGCGTGAGCCGCCGGTCGACGAGCCGGGCTCCGCTGGCGAGCACGATGAAGAAGACGCCGATGAGCACGCAGTTCAGCGCGACCTGCCCGTAACCGAGGTCGTCGGCGTTGACGAACGGGTACGGGTAGTAGCCGTCGATCGCACCGCGGACGAGCGTGAAAACCAGCCACGCCAAGGGGTAGACGAGCGACCACCAGACAGTGCGCCATTCCAGCACGCGCGGGGCGAAGAGCAGCCAGCCGAGCACGCACAGCACCGGGGTGACGCGGTGCAGCAGGATGTCCGCGGCGAGGCTGAGCCCGTGCAGTTCGTACAGCCCGGCGAGCGCGACCTGGTAGACCACGCCGGTGACCACGATCCCGACCAGCGCGTCGAGCCACAGCACGCGCATCAGCGGCGAGGTACAGCGTCCGCGAGCGAAGGCCGCACCGGTGACGAGGACGAGAAGGTTCGAGATGATCGTGAAGTAGGTGAACAGGTTCGCCACCCGTCCGCCGAAGCTGGCGTACCGCCCTTGCGCCGGCACCAGCGCGACGATCTGGATCACGAGCGCGGCCAGCACGACGGCCGCGGTCACCCCGAACCACAGCCGGGCCAACGCTTTCGAGGACATGCCGCTGACACTACGGTTCCGGCCCGCCCCGCCCCGCCCGACACGACCGGGATCGATCGCGCCGGGCCGGGTGAACTTGCCCGGGACGCCCCGCTTGCGGCGGAGGCTAGGGACTACCGCATCACCGCACCGCCTTCACCAAAGCAGGCACGAAGACCGACGCGTCGACCGTGCCCCAGCCGCTCGCGATGTCGTAGCCCGGACCGGCCTTGAATCCTTCGACATCCCATTGGCTGTTGTCGCCCTTCGTGACGTCGACGATTCCGGCCGCAGTGCCCTTCGGGCCCAGCTTCGAGTACAGCGCCGGGTTGATCTGGCCGAGCCTGCCGTGGTTGGCCTGCACCGCCAACGCCAGCACGCCCGCGAACAACGGCGCCGACTGCGACGTGCCCTGGACGCCTTCCATGCTGATGTCCGGGTACGACCGCATCGTGCTGCCGGTGATCTTCTTGACGTGGTTCTGCCAGGACGGCCGCGCGTACGTCTTCGACAGGCCCGCGCCCTCGCTGAACCCGTTGTCCGCGGCGTTGACCAGGTCGTCGGGCTGGGTGCGGACGCCGTTCGCGTCCAGGTGCAGCTGGGTGCCGCCGAGCGTGGTGACGTTCGGGTCGCTGGCGGGCCAGCTCGCCACGCGGTACGGATACCTGCCAGGGCCTTGCAGGTACGCCCCGGTCGGGCCGTCGTCACCGGACGACGCCACCAGCGTGACGCCCGCCTTGCTCGCCCGCTCCAGCGCCGGGTCGAGGGTCTTGATCGACTCGAGCGACGGGAAGTTCTCCTCGGTGGTGCCGAAGCTCATCGAGACCACGTCGGCGATGCGGTGCTCGGTCATGTAGTCGACGGCGTGCATCATTTCCGGCAATCCGGCGAAGCCCTGGGTCTCGGCGACCGGAGTGGCCGCGACGACGATCTTCGCGGCCGGGGCCATCGCGTGCATCATCGTGACGTCGAGGTCGGTTTCCCCGCCCCACGACTGGCAGGCGGCGGTGTCCACTCCCGGATCGGTGCACGCGGGCACCGCGCCGGACGGCTGCAGCACCTCGACGTTCGCCGGCGGCAGGCCGTGCTGTCGCGAGTACTCGTCCAGGACCTGCTTGACCTTGTCGTCGCCGAACGACACCAGCGTGGCCACGGTGGACCCGGCGCCGGTGATGCCCTGGTTCCACAGTTTCGTGGCGTTGTACGCGCCGCTCTCCTTCGGCAGCTTGGCCATCGCCGCGTTGAGCCGCGCCACCCGCTCGGACACGGTGGTCGCGCCGACGAACGACTGCGCGGCGGCCGAGAAGTGGTGTCGGGACGGCTGCGGCGGCGCCGGCGCGGCACTGGCCGGTGCCGCCACCACGGTGGCGGCGAGCGCCACGCCCGCCAGCAGGGTCATCGGCCGCCCGAATCCCCGGACGGCTGATTTCACCCGGAACGTCATGCTTTTCTCCCATCGACACAGGCCAGTGCTCTCACTCTCGGGCACGCGGACACGGGTGCGACATCAACTTTCGTCGGGCGTTTTCCTGAGTACGGCGGGGAAAACTGCCTGATGTCCGTAATGTGCCCACTCATCCGGAGGGCCTGCGGGGCGATCATCCGGACGCCTCCTCGGAACCGCCCTGTTCTTCAGGGCTCGCGGAACCGGATTGCCCTTCGGAACCGGCGTGCCCCGAGGACCCGGCACTTCCCGCGACGCCGGGTCGCTCCGCCTGGCCGGATTCCTCCGCCGGACGGCTGCCGCGCAGCAACCCCCGGACGGTGTCGATGGTGTCCGCCTCACCGGGTTCCTTGTCCGGCCGATACCGCACCACCCGCGCGAACCGAAGCGCCAGCCCGCCCGGATACCGCGTGCTGACCTGAGCCCCGTCCAGCTCGATCTCGACCACCGTCTCCGGCCGCACGTGGACGGTCCACCGGTCGCGGTGCGACTCGATCTCCTGGAACCGCTCGGTCTGCCAGGCCAGCAGCTCGTCGGTGAGACCCTTGAACGTCTTGCCCACCATGATCGGCGGCCCGCCGTCCGGGTCGCGCGCGCCGAGGTGCAGGTTCGACAGTTTCCCGGTGCGCCGCCCGTGGCCCCATTCCGCCGCCAGCACCACCAGGTCGATGGTGTGCACCGGTTTCACCTTGAGCCACGCGCGCCCGCGCCGCCCGGCCGCGTAGCTCGAATCGAGGTCCTTCACCATTACGCCCTCGTGCCCGGCGTCCATCGCCGCCTCAAGCACCGCGGCCGGTGATTCCGGCCGGACCGAACCGGGGATCACGTGTTCGCCCGCCACCCGGCGCAGCGCCTCGTTGCGCTCGGACAGCGGCGCGTCGAGCAGATCGACCCCGTCCAGATGCAGGCAGTCGAAGAAGTACGGCCGCAGCAGCAACGCCCGCACCTGCTCGTCCCGCGTGCTGCCGAACCGGCTCATCGTTTCCTGGAACGGCCGCGGCCGCCCGTCGTCGGTGAGCGCGAGGGTTTCGCCGTCCAGCACCACCGATTCGCACGGCAGTGCTCGCACCAGATCGACCAATTCGCCTACGCTGCCGGTGATTTCGCGCAGCGTGCGCGTGTACACGTGCACTTCCGCACCGAGGCGGTGCACCTGGATCCGCGCACCGTCCATTTTGTACTCGACGATCGCGTTCCCGTGCTCCGCCGCGGCTTCCTCCAGGGACTCCGCCGGTGATGCGAGCATCGGCCGCACCGGACGGCCCAGCTCCAGCCCGAACTCCGCGAGCGCCGCCGCGCCCCCGGTCAGCGCCGCCTGTCCGGTGACCGGCAACCGGCCGGACAGCATGAACGCTCGCCGAACCAGCTCGACCTCCACCTCGGCCGCCGCCGCGACCGCTTCGACCATCACGCCTTCCAGCGCGCCCTGCCGCAGCTCCCCGGTGACAAGCCGGAACACGAATTCCTGCTCGGCACGGGTCAGCCGGGAGAACAGGGCGGTGAGCACCTCGGCTCGCCGCTTGACCGACCCCGCGCCCGCCGCGGCCGCGACTTCCGTGAGCGCGACGTCGACCTCCGCCACCGAGACGGCAGCCGCGGCCGCGGGTTCGACAGCGAGGTCGGCGAGCGTGCGCCAGCCCGCTCCGAGCCGGTCCTGCGCCGTCTGCCCGGTGAGATACGCGATCACCGCGGGCAGTTCGCCGGGTTCGGCCGCGCGCAGCACGGCGGCCAGCACGGCGATCTTCGTTTTCCGTGACCGCGTGGCCGCCAGTTCGGCGGAGGCGGTGACGAGGTCGGTGAACAACACCCGGCCATCATCGCCCCCGCCACCGACAAAAACTCCCGCCCTGGCCTCGACCGGGTGAAAAACAGCTGGTCAGGCATCCGGACGAGTGCAGTACTGGTCCAGCAGCCCCTGTTTCGTCACACACGGCGTGTACCCTGCGTCCTGCAGTTCCGCCCGCGCCGTGCTGCTGCGCAGGTAGTCGATGAACTGCTTCAGCAGCGAGTCGTTCTCCGGCACGCCCTTGGTGTAGAGGTATTCCACCGTCCAGAAGCGATAACCGGCGTCGATGCTGGTCACGTCGGGGTAGCGGTCGTCGAGTTTCGCCATGGTGATCCGGCCGCCGTTGGCCGCCGCGATCTTGGCCGCGGGCACGTCCGCGTAGCCGATCGCGCCGGGGGCGTCGCCGACGGCGCGCAGCAGGTCGTCGGTCGTGCCGCGTTCGCAGCGCACCACCGCGGCGTGCGGGTCGCGGGTCGGCGTCCGGCAGTCGTCCGAGGACAGTCCCGGCTCGGCCGTGCCCAGCACTTTCTCCTCGAAAGTCTTGCGCGTACCCGATTCCTGCCCGCGTCCGACGACCCGGATCGGGACCGACGGACCGTCGCGCAGCTGCGCCCAGTTCGTGTACTTCCCGCTGAAGATGCCGCGCACCTGTTCGCCGCTCAGATGGTCGACGCCCACGGATTTGTTCACTACCAGGCTGTACACGAGCACAGCGACGGGTTGTGTGACCAGATCCGGTCCGGCGTCGGAAGCCTTGCCGTCGGACAGCACTGCCAGGCTGTCCTTTTGTTCTGCTGGCAACGGTCCCAGCTCGCGCATCGCGGACACGCTCCCGACTGCCTGCGTCAGGATCTTCGCGCCGGGACACAGCCGCTGGTACTCGTCCGCGACGCTGTTCATGATCCGTGCGAACGCGCTGGATCCGTGCACCGCAAGGGATCCTTTGCCACAGCCAGGCTCGGAGCCGCGCGACACCGCGACGAGGAGCATGCTCAGCAATGCTCCGGTCAGCAGCACTCCGATCGCTCCCGTGACGACCGGCCACGACAGCCAGCGTTGTTTGCGCTCGTCTTTGATCCGGCCGCCGCTGAGCCGTCCGGTGACGTCCAGTTCCTTGGAAAGCGGCCCGCCCCGCCAGTCGTCCGGCTCGCGCAGGACTACGACGAGCTTGAACTTTTCCCGCCGCTTCAACGAAAGCTGTTCGAGGCGTACACCGTGCCACTGCGGCGCTGGTGCGGCCGGGGCGTCGTTTTGCCTCAGCAGAGCGGAAATTCGCTGCGGCAGCAATGCGCGCACTCCGGACAGTCGCGCGGTTCCGGGATCAGGCGTAGGCTGATCATGAGTAAAGAATTCAAGTCCGTTCCGGACCACTTCACGCAACCCGTCCCTGGCGTCGGACACGCGCGCGTCCCAGACCACCCTCCGCCCGAAGGTGAACTGCAGCGGGTGTTCCCAGTCGTCCGGGCCGATGTCGAAGCTGCCGGTGTTGCGGATGCGGATCACGACGACGCTGAGCGGTTCCAGCAGCTGCACGGTGCGCACGAGCTCCGGATCCGCTTGCACCGCACCGTTGTCCGAATCGCTGAGCGTAACTGGATTGAGGCCGATTTTGGAGTTGTAGAGTTCCCGGTAGATGACGCGCCTGCGGCGGATGACGTAGCGGTCGATGATCGGCGCGAGGATCGTCGCGCCCGCGACGACGGCGATCGGCACGAGGCCGCGGCTGGACGTGAGCACGTCGGCGAGTGTGCGCACTATTTCCCCGAAGCTCACGGTGATCCCCCTGCCCCCGCTTCCGAGACTGTCCACACTAAGCGTCAGTCGCGGGACCCCTCCCGGGTGCACGAGGTGTTCACCTGCGGTTCAACCGGCCGACGCGATCCGCTCCACGGCGGCGCGCAGCCGGTCCGGCGGGAGCGCGGCATAACCGAGCACGAGACCCGGATATCCCGCCGCGGTATGGGAATAAGTCGACAAGGCAGGGGCATGCACGCCTGCTGCGGCGAGCTTTTCCCGCAGCTGTACGTCATCGGTGCCGTCCGGGAGGCGAACGACCAGGTGCAGTCCGGCGGCGATCCCGACCGGCTGCCACTGCGGAAGGTGCTGCGTTATGGCCTCGATAAGCGCGTCACGACGAGCGCGGTACAGGCGTCGGGTGCGGCGCAGATGCCGGTCGTAGCCACCGGTGGCGATCAGATGCGCGAGCGCGGCTTGCGGGAGCGGCGGGCAACCGAGGTCGTGCATTTCCTTGACCCGGGCCACGGCGTCGCGCAGCCGTCGTGGCGGAATAAGCCAGCCGATCCGCAACGCTGGCGCGAGCACTTTGCTGACGCTGCCGATGTAGGCGACGTGATCCGGCGCGAGTGCGCGCATCGCGCCGAGGGCGGGGCGGTCGTAGCGATGCTCGGCGTCGTAGTCGTCTTCCAGGATGAGCCCGCCGGTTTCCGCCGCCCAGGACAGCAGGTGCCGACGGCGTTCCGGATGCAGCGCGACGCCGAGCGGAAACTGGTGCGCGGCGGTCACGAGCACGATTGAACAGTCTGAAGTGGACAGTGCGTCGACGTTGATGCCCTTGTCGTCGACTGGAATCCCGACGGGCCGCAGCCCGTGGTCGTGCAGCAGGACAGCTTGGCCGTGGTGGCTCGGGTCTTCGACGGCGATGCGCTGGTCCGGCAAGGCGTCGGCCAGCAGCGACAACGCTTCCGCGGCCCCGCTGGTGATCACGATGTCGTCCGGGTTCGTCGGCAACGCCCGGACTCGGCCGAGGTAGGCGGCCAGTTCCGCGCGCAACGCCGGGTGGCCGGTCGGATCGGGGTAGCCGAGGCCGAGGTCAGGCGTCGCGTTCAAGGCTTCTCGTTCGGCGGCAAGCCATTCGGCGCGCGGGAAGGCGGACAACGCGGGCAGCCCAGGGCGGAGGTCGAACTCCCAGGTCGGCGATTTCGTCGCACTGACACGAGGATTTGGCGCGGGATCGTCGATCGGCGCGACGCGGGTGCCTGAGCCGTGCTTGCTCAGCAGGTAGCCCTCGGCGGTGAGCTGCTCGTACAGCGCGGTGACGGTGCCGCGCGCGACCCCGAGTTGGCGAGCGAGATCGCGGCTCGACGGCAGCCGGGTGCCGACAGCCAGCCGTCCAGTGCGGATCGCGTCGCGCAACGCGGCCTCGACGGCGCGACCCCGGCGTCCTCCGGCAGCGGCGGGCAGCAGCAGCTCGCGGATCGTTTCCACGGCCATGACAGTACGGCCAAGTGGTCCAGTTAGGCCAGTGTCGAGTGGTCCTTCTGAATAGACCACTCGCGGTTGAAGACTGAGCTGCGTGAAACGGTCGATGGTGCTTTCAGGGGTGGCCGGCGCGGTGCTGGTCGGCGGATCGGTGCCGGTCACCGGCATGCTGGACGGGTATCCGGTGATCACCGGGCAGGCGTTGCGGTACGCGCTGGGCGGCCTTCTGCTGCTCGGCTGGGCGAAGGTCACGCGCAGCCCGCTGCCGCGGCCGAAACTCGGCGATCTGCCGACTCTGCTCGGCCTCGCCGCGACCGGGATGATCGGGTTTCAGGCCTGTCTGCTGCTGGCCCAGCGCTACGCGGAACCCAGTGCGGTAGCGGCGTTTCTCGGGGCCAGCCCGCTCGTGCTCGCGCTGATCGCGCCGATGCTCGACGGTCGCCGTCCGTCCGCCGCTCCAGTCGTCGGATCGGTACTGGCCGGGCTCGGCATCGTGGTCCTGTCCGGCGGCGGATCCGCTTCCGCGCCGGGGTTGTCGCTGGCCGCGCTGGCGATGTTGTGCGAAGCGTCGTTCACGCTGCTCGCAGTGGGATTGCTGCGCCGACTCGGTCCGTTGGCGACCTCGACGTGGGGCTGTTTCACCGCTGCGGCAAGCGGTTCCGTGGTCGGGACGGTGGTCGATCCGGCTGGAGCCTGGCAGTGGCCGAACGCACGCGAACTCGTCGCGTTGCTGTTGCTGGCCGTCGTGGTGACCGCGGTGGCTTTCGTGCTCTGGTACAGCTGCGTCGTGGAGCTGGGCGCGGACCGGGCGGGCGTGCTGATCGGGCTGATGCCGGTGTCCGGGCTGGCCGTCGCGGTGTTGATCGGCGCGCAACAGTTCGCGCTCAAGGACCTGGCCGGTGTCGCTCTGGTTGCTGCTGGAGTCGCATGTGGACTGTGGAAACGCGAAGCGGCTCGCCCGGAATTGTCCGAACGAGCCGCTGCGGTCGGCTGAGCGCTACTTGCCGCCGCGTGCCATCCGCAGCACGTCGAGCGCCTCGTCGAGCTGCGCTTCGGTGAGCTTGCCGTCGCGGACGTACCCGCGCTCCAGCACGACCTCGCGGATCGTCTTGAGCTTCTTGAGCGCCTGCTTCGCCACCGCGGCCGCTTCCTCGTAGCCGATGTACTTGTTGAGCGGCGTGACGATCGACGGCGAGCCCTCGGCGTACTGCCGCGCGCGCTCGGCGTTCGCGGTGACCCCGGCGAAGACCTTGTCCGCCAGCAGCCGCGAGACGGCCGCGAGCAGCCGCGCCGATTCGAGCACGTTGCGAGCGATGACTGGCAGGTTCACGTTGAGCTGGAAGTTGCCCGCCGCACCGGCGAACGCGACCGCCGCGTCGTTGCCGACGACCTGCGCGACGACCTGCAGCGTCGCCTCCGGGATGACCGGGTTGACCTTGCCCGGCATGATCGACGAACCCGGCTGGAGGTCCGGCAGCGCCAGCTCGGCCAGCCCGGTGCGCGGGCCGGAACCCAGCCAGCGCAGGTCGTTAGCGATCTTGTTCAGCGACACCGCGACCGTGCGCAGGTGCCCGGAGGTCTCGACCACGCTGTCCTGCGTCGCCTGCGCCTCGAAGTGGTTGCGTGCCTCGGTGAGCGGCAACCCGGTGATCTGCGCCAGCTCGGCCGACACGGCCGCGCCGAAGCCGTCCGGCGCGTTCAGGCCGGAGCCGACCGCGGTGCCGCCGATCGGCAGTTCGCCCAGCCGCGGCAGACCGGACTGCAGCCGCTCGATGCCGAAGCGGATCTGCGCGGCCCACGCGCCGGCCTCCTGGCCGAGCGTGATCGGCACGGCGTCCATCAGGTGCGTGCGGCCGGACTTGACGACGTCGTTCCACTCCCCGGCGCGCGCCTCGATCGCGCCGGCGAGGTGCTCCAGCGCCGGGACCACGTCGGTGAGGACGGCCTCGGTGGCGGCGACGTGGATCGTCGTGGGGAAGGTGTCGTTTGAGGACTGCGACGCGTTGACGTGGTCGTTCGGGTGCACGTCGCGGCCGAGCGCGCGGGTGGCCAGCGTCGCGATGACCTCGTTCGCGTTCATGTTGGACGACGTGCCCGAACCGGTCTGGAAGACGTCGATCGGGAAGTGCTCGTCGTGCTTGCCCTCGGCGACCTCGTCGGCGGCCTTGGCGATCGCGTCGGCGACGTCGGCGTCCAGGACGCCGAGGCGCGCGTTCACGCGGGCGGCGGCGGCCTTCAACAGGCCCAGCGCGCGGATCTGGGCGCGCTCGAGACCGCGGCCGGAGATGGGGAAGTTCTCGACGGCACGCTGCGTCTGCGCGCGGTAGAGCGCGTCGACCGGGACGCGGACCTCACCCATCGTGTCGTGTTCGATCCGGTATTCCTGTTCAGCCATACCCCCGATTCTGGCCCCGATTCCGTTTTCTGGCCGGGTGTTGTCGCCCACCCCGGTACGCTCGGTTGTGTTCTCGATCACCGCCACCCACCACTGGCATGGAGCGAGCCTCATGGATTACGACCTCGTCGTCATCGGAGCCGGTCCCACCGGCCTCTTCGCCGCCTACTACGCGGGATTCCGCGGCCTCTCGATGGCCGTCGTCGATTCGCTGCCCGAACCGGGCGGCCAGGTCACCGCGATGTATCCGGAGAAGATGATCTACGACGTCGGCGGGTTCGCCGCGGTCCGCGGCCGGGATCTCGTGCGGGGCCTGGTGGACCAGGTCGCGCCGTGGAAGCCGGACTACCTGCTCGGCCGCAAGGCGGAGAAGCTGGAGAGCGTCGGGGACGGCTTGGAACTGACCCTCGACGGCGGCGACGTGCTGCGCGCGGGCGCGGTCCTGATCACCGCGGGCATCGGCGAGTTCACGCCGCGTCCGCTACCCGCCGGGGACGGCTGGCTAGGCCGGGGGATGGTCCATTTCGTCCCGTCGCTCGCGGCCCACGAGGGCCAGCACGTCGTTGTGGTCGGCGGCGGGGATTCGGCGTTCGACTGGTGCCTGGCGCTGCATCCGGTCGCGGCGAGCGTGACGCTCGTGCACCGCCGCGCGAAGTTCCGGGCCGCGGAATCGATCGTGCGGCAGGTACGGGAGCTGGGCGTGCGGTTGGTGACCGATGCGGAGGTGTCCCGATTTGTCGAGGCCCCCGATGGTTCTTTGACGGCGGTCGACGTGGCAGTGAAGGGCGGCGAGGACGAACAGCTGCGCGCGGACGCTGTGGTCGCGGCGTTGGGGTTCACTGCGGATTTGGGACCGATCGAGAGCTGGGGGTTGGAAATCGATCACCGGGCGATTTCGGTGGACTCGACGATGGCCACCGCGCGGCCGCGCGTTTATGCGGCGGGGGATGTGGCGGCGTATCCGGGGAAGGTGAAGCTGATCGCGACCGGGTTCGGGGAGGCGGCCACGGCGGTGAACAATATCGCGGTGGCGTTGAATCCGGAGGCGCATTTGTTCCCGGGGCATTCGAGCAACGTCGAGTGACGCAGTAGAGGGCGACTCGTGAAGAGGCGCAGAGCGACGGCCCTGCTGGAAGACTTGCTGGGTCGAGTGGGCGGAGACGAGTGGCCGGTGTGTCTCGTGGAAGCCGTCTACGTCTTCGGTGCGTATGCGCGAGGTGTGACGGAGCTAGGAGAGGTCGATGTCATCGTCGACTTCAACCGGGATATGAGGTGGTCCAGTCACTTCGTCCACTGCATGGCTTATGGGAACAACCCGTTAACTATTGTCAATAGAGCACTGAAAGGGAACTCTCGAAGCGTCTCGACAAGAGCTCCGGTCGTTAACGTCGAGTGATTCAGCCGGTCTTCTCCGCGATCCAAGGCTGATACGCCACCGCAGACGTCGCGATCGACGGAGCCGATGCGCACGTCGACGAGCGGTTCCCCGGGCGGCTGACCATTCCCGCCAGCACCCACCGGTCGCCGTCGCGGACCAGTTCCGGGCCGCCGGAATCGCCGTAGCACGAGCCGGATCCGCCGGGGCTTTCCGTGCACAGCTCGGACGTCCCGTCGAACGCCGCCGTGCATTTCGCGCCCGGCACCAGTTGCGTGTCGAGCTGGCGCAACGACTTCGAGACCGGCCCGCAATTCGGCGTCGCGCACGTCTGGCCCCAGCCGATTACCCGGACCGCCGTGCCCGGTGCGGCCGAACCGCCGATCGCGATCGGCGCGGCCTTCACCGGTGCGGTCAGCCGGATCAGGCCGATGTCGCCGGTTTGTGTTTCGGCGTTGAAATGCGGGTGCAGCACGAATTCCGCTGCTTTCGGGGTTTCCCCGCCCGCGTCCGCGTCGTTGCTGCCGACGCGCAGCCCGATCGTCGCCGGGTCCTTCGCGGACAGGCAGTGCGCCGCGGTGACCACCCAGGTCGGCGTGATCAGCGAACCGCCGCAGAACAGCGCGCCGCCCGAGGTGTGCAGGGACACCGCGAACGGGTACGGCTGGTCCGCGTCGGTTCCGCCGACGATCGAAGGCGCCGCCGTCGAAGTCCCGGTGTTGAGCACGACTCCGGCGAGGACGGTCAGCGCCAGCGCGAACAGCCGTTTCGACACCGGGAACTCCTTGGCAGATCAGGGAAGCGGAGGCACCGCGCGCTCGTCCTCGTCGAGGTCGAGGTTGCCGTCGAAGTTGACGGACGAGTACGCCCGCAGCTTCTCGAGCCGGTGGTAGCCGTCGATCATTCTGACCGTCCCGGACTTGGACCGCATGACGATCGACTGCGTCGTCGCGCCGCCCGCCCGGTAGTGGACGCCGCGCAGCAGGTCGCCGTCGGTGACGCCGGTCGCGCAGAAGAACACGTTGTCGCCGGTGACCAGGTCGTCGTTGAGCAGGATCCGGTCAAGGTCGTGGCCGGCGGCGAGCGCCTTCTCGCGCTCCGCGTCGTCCTTCGGCCACAGCCTGCCCTGCAGTTCGCCGCCGAGGCACTTCATCGCGCACGCGGCGATGATGCCCTCGGGCGTGCCGCCGATGCCGAGCAGCATGTCGACGCCGGTGGTCGGCCGGGCCGCGGCGATCGCGCCCGCGACGTCGCCGTCGGAGATGAACCGGATCCGGGCTCCCGCCTCGCGGACCTCCTTGATCAGCTGGTCGTGCCGCGGCCGGTCGAGGATGCAGACCGTCACGTCGCTGACGCTGGAGTTCTTCGCCTTCGCCACGCGCCGGATGTTCTCCGCGACCGGGGCGGAGATGTCCACCTTGCCCGCCGCGTCCGGGCCGACGGCCAGCTTCTCCATGTAGAACACCGCGGACGGGTCGAACATCGCGCCGCGCTCGGCGACCGCGAGCACGGCCAGCGCGTTCGGCATGCCCTTCGCCATGAGCGTGGTGCCGTCGACCGGGTCGACCGCGACGTCGCAGTCCGGACCGTCGCCGTTGCCGACCTCTTCGCCGTTGAACAGCATCGGCGCTTCGTCCTTCTCACCCTCGCCGATGACGACGACGCCGCGCATCGAGACGGTGGAGACGAGCTGGCGCATCGCGTCGACGGCAGCCCCGTCGCCGCCGATCTTGTCGCCGCGGCCGACCCAGCGGCCGGCCGCCATCGCGGCTGCCTCGGTCACCCGCACCAGTTCCATGGCGAGGTTGCGATCAGGCGCTTCGCGTCGGCTGCGGTCACTGGCGGTGGTCATGGTGGCCTCCCGGAACACGGTTCGTCAGCGGGTGCCCAGTCTGTCAGATCCGTAGACCACCTGACCGATTCAGCCACGCATGGTGCACGTCACTCTGCGTCGTCGGTCTCCACCGAGGCCAGCGCGGCCTCGATCCGCTCGCGGGCACCTTCCAGATGCCGTTCGCACACCTTGGCGAGCTGTTCGCCCTTCTCCCAGAGCTCAAGCGACTGCTCCAGGGAGAGCCCGCCGGCCTCCAGTTCCTTCACGACCTCGACGAGCTGATCGCGGGCCTGCTCGTAACCGAGTCCGGCGGTGTCTGCTTCGCTCACGTTCTCCGACCTTGTGGTGCACGGGGCTGTTCGCGCAGACTACCGCGTCCGGCTGGGGTTCCGGGGACGCTCGGTCAGTCTCCTAGGCTCAGCTGCCAGCCATTGCGCTTGGCATCGTCCGCGTCCTTCCAAATCGTGCCGCGACTGTCGTTGCCGAAATGTACGCCGTAGCGCTCGGCATCGGGGACATCGGTGAATTCGAAAGTGAAGGCCCGAACCCAGACGCCGTCGACGATGTCGGTCGCGCCGCCACCGCGGTGCAACGCCGTGGTCGCGACGACCCGGCCAGTTTCGTCTACGAGGGTCACTTGTGCGCCGTCGCTGATGTCGCGGTAGCCGTCGTATCCGTCGGCGGTCGACTTGATGCATTGCATATCGCACCGAAGTGACAGAGTGCCGTTGAGTGGCCCGGTGCTTGCTCCGAACACGGCGATCAGGACAGCGGCGAGTGCACCCGCCAAGACAAGCGGCGCGCCGATCCAGAGGAAGAGCTTGGCGCGACTGGGCGTCGTGGGCGGCGGGTCTGGAATCGGTTGCGGGTATGTGCCCGGGTCAGCTGTCATCGTCCTGCCTCGCTCTCTTCGTCGTGAATGAGCGAATAGACGTGTTGATCACCCGAGTTGTTACATCGGGTGACGAGCTGCAGGGCCTGGCAAAAACTCTTGCTAACGAGGTAAACGCGCTCGTTGCGGGCATGCGACCACCGCGCTGGCCATCGCGTGGTCGTACCCGACGAAAGCCAGCGCGAACTCCTGTCCGTCACCGTCCGCGATGGCGTCTTCGAGGTTCTCCTGCGCGCTCGCCACCCGTCGCCGGTGCCCGGTTCCTTCGGCGAACCACCACCGGACGCCGACGTGCTCGGACGTCGCCTCGGACAGCCGCCTGAGTTGCGGAGCCAGCCCGCGCCGGGCCGCCGTGCCGCAGCCCGCGAGCAGTGCTGTCCAGCATTCGTCGGCGGCGCGGTCGGTGACCAGGGCTTGGCGCAGCAGGAGACCGGCGTTGAGCCGGGCGGCGGCGTCCACCGTGAGCGGGAGGAACGCCGGGGCCCGGTGCATCACGGCCGGTCTCCTTCCGGTGCGGGTGTCGTCGGCTCGACGGATTCGGCCACCGCACGGACCGCCCCGTCGGCGACCCGTACGCGCAGCTGCGCTCCGTCCTCGATCTGGGAGACGGAGCGGAGCACGTGGAGGTTGCCCTCGGAATCAGTGAACTGGACGACGGCGTATCCGCGCGCCATCGTGGCCGCCGGGCCGAGCGCGGCCAGTTTGCCCCGCGCGTTCGCGACCTCGGCCTGGTCCTTGGCGAGCAGGCCGAGCATCGCGCGACGGCCGCGTTCGCGGTGCATTTCGACGTCGCTGAGGCGGCGCTCGATCGGCCCCAGCGGATCGGCCAGCGACGGACGGCTGCGCAGCTGGGTCAGCAGGCGCGTCTCCCGGTCGACCCAGCCGTGCAGCGCGCGACGGCCGCGGTCGCGCATCTGCCGCACCCGCGCGGTCTCCTCGCGGACGTCCGGCACGATGCGCTTGCTCGCGTCGGTCGGGGTGGAACAGCGCAGGTCGGCGACGTGGTCGAGCAGGGGAGTGTCCGGCTCGTGGCCGATGGCGCTGACGATCGGCGTGCCCGCGGCCGCGACCGCCCGGCACAGCGCTTCGTCGGAGAACGGCAGCAGATCCTCGACGCTGCCGCCTCCTCGGGCGATGACGATGACGTCGACGTCCGGGTCTTTGTCCAAAATGGACAGTGCGCGAAGGATCTGCGGAACCGCCTGCGTACCCTGCACGGCGGTGTTCAGCACCTTGAACAGCACGTGCGGCCAGCGTGCCTGCGCGTTCGCCAGCACGTCCCGCTCGGCCGCCGACGCGCGTCCGGTGATCAGCCCGATTCCCTTGGGCAGAAAGGGAATCGGCCGCTTCCGTTCGCGGGCGAACATGCCTTCGGCGGCCAGCAGCTTGCGCAGTCGTTCGATCCGCGCGAGCAGTTCTCCGATGCCGACCGCGCGAATCTGGTCCGCGCGCAGGCTCAGCGTGCCGCGGCCGAAGAAGAACGACGGCTTCGCGTGGATGACCACTCGGTCGCCCTCGCGCAGCGGCGTCGGCAGTTCGCGCACCAGCCACATCGGACAGGTGACGGACATCGAGACGTCCGCGGACGGGTCGCGCAGGGTCAGGAACGCGGTCTGCGTGCCCGGCCGCGCGTTCATCTGCGTGACCTGGCCTTCGACCCAGACGTCGCCGAGCCGGTGGACCCAGTCGCCGATCTTGCGCGCGACGGTGCGGACCGGCCAGGGGTTCTCCGCGCTGGTGGCGGGGTCGTTGCTCACTGGCCTTCCGCGGGGTCGCCCGGCTGTTCCTCGGCCTTGCGGGCGTTGCCGATCCGCCGCGCGAGCATGCCGACGAACGACGCGCGGTCGGCGTTGGCCTTCTCGTACTCCAGCAGTTCTTCCAGCTGCGGCACGGTCAGCCGGCGCAGCCGGGCGCGCAGCTGCGGCAGCGTGAGCTCGTCGTAATTGCCCAGGCCAGCGGGGCCGGAGCTGTCGTTCTCGCCCTCGGAGTGCTCCTCGGCGAGCGCGCGAGTCTCCTCGACCCACGGGTCGTCGATGGCTTCCGCGGCGAGGTCCGGCGGCTGCGCGCGGTGGCCGTTGGTGCGCGGCCCGGGCAGGTCGTCGACCGGCACGAGCGTGGGCCGGGACGGAGTGAATTCGGGCACGGCGTCCTCGTCGAACGTCGCCCAGCTGGGCGTGTCCTCGACGGGACGCAGCATCGACAGCGCGTCGTCGCCCTTGATGGCCAGCTCGGTGACCTGCTGCTGGACGCGCATGGACAGCTGCAGTACCTGGCTCACGACGGTGACCGGCAGGCCGGTGAGCTGCTTCGGGAGCTCACGAACCCGCTCGGCGGTGGTGACGGCGAGGCCCGCGGCGACCCGGAGGGGGAGCGGGAGTGGCTTCATGGGTCCAGCGTGCCGTATCAGGGCCGTCCTGCCCAACCGAACGGGTGGCCAGGGGCGCCGGACGTGACGCCCGGCACAGCCTGAATGGCCGCCGCCATCATCCGAACGAGGACTTCGATCCCGGATCGGCACTGCCCGTACCCTGGAGGCATGACTTCTGCGAGTCCCGGAACCGAACCCGCCGGTACCCCGACGATCTCCCGGTCCGGCGCCGCCAAACGCGTGCTGCTCGCGAAGCCGCGCGGGTATTGCGCCGGCGTTGACCGCGCGGTCGTCGCCGTCGAGAAGGCGCTCGAGCTGTACGGGCCGCCGGTGTACGTACGCAAGGAAATCGTGCACAACCGGCACGTCGTCGAGACCCTGCGCGAACGCGGCGTGATTTTCGTCGAGGAGACGTCCGAGGTGCCCGAGGGCGCGCTCGTGGTGTTCTCCGCGCACGGCGTCTCGCCCGCGGTGCACGCCGAGGCCGAAGAACGGAACCTGCGCACCATCGACGCGACCTGCCCGCTGGTCACCAAGGTGCACAAAGAGGTCAACCGGTTCGCCAAGGACGACTACGACATCCTGCTGATCGGCCACGAGGGCCACGAGGAGGTCGAGGGCACGGCTGGCGAGGCACCGGACAAGGTGCAGCTGGTCGACAAGCCCGAGGACGTCGACAAGGTGGACGTGCGCGACCCGTCGAAGGTGATCTGGCTGTCCCAGACGACCCTGTCCGTGGACGAGACGATGGAACGCGTCGACCAGCTGCGCGACCGCTTCCCGACTTTGGCCGACCCGCCCAGTGACGACATCTGCTACGCCACCACCAACCGCCAGGTCGCGGTCAAGGCGATGGCTCCCGAGTGCGACCTGGTGCTGGTCGTCGGCTCGAAGAACTCGTCGAACTCGAAGCGGCTGGTGGAGGTCGCGCTGAAGGCGGGAGCGTCGGCTTCGCACCTGATCGACTTCGCGTCCGAGGTCGACGAGTCGTGGCTGGAGGGCGTCGCGACGGTCGGCGTCACGTCGGGGGCCTCGGTGCCGGACGTGCTGGTGATGGACCTGCTGAAGTGGCTGGCCGAGCGCGGGTACGGGCAGGTCGACGAGGTGACCACGGCCAACGAGAAGATCGCGTTCGCGTTGCCTAAGGAGCTTCGGAAGGCTGTTAAGTCGGAATCCTGACGGGCGTTTTGGGTTTCGCTGCTTGCTTCTCGTCGGGGGTTGCCGCGACGGAGAGCTTGATGCGGTGAGGAAGCTCGGTCGCCGTGCCGAGAGGCCGTGGGGAAGCCCAGTCGCTGTGCGGAGAGGTCGTGAGGAATCCCGGCCGTTGCGCCGAGAAGCCGTCAGGGCCCGCGCAGCTGCCGACCTGAGGCTAGAGATTTCTTTGCACCACAACGAAAAGGCCGCCGATCCCGGTTAAGGGATCGGCGGCCTTTTCGTTTGCCTGTGTCTAGCCGCGGACCGCGACCGCGCCTGGCGCGAGGATTCCGCGCTGGCTCAGCCCTCGTCGTCCCAAGGACGCTGGCGGCGCGGCGGTTCCCGGCGAGGCGGACGCGGACGCCCGGGCGGCGGTTCGTCCCCGCGCGGCCGACGACGCGGCGGCGGTGCGTCGCCCCGCGGATCACGACGGCGTGGATCCCCTTCCGGCGGCCGCGGACGACGGCCCTCTGGCGGCGGCTTGCGGCCACCGCGCGGGGCGTTCGGATCCATTGGCTCGCGCCGAGGACGGGCCCCCGGGTCGGACGGCGGACGCGGACGTCGCGGCGGCGGAGCGTCGAGATCCCGCGGCGGACGGCGACGGTTGCCCGGAGGCGGCGTCTGCCCGGTGCGCCCGGCAGGAGGCCGCGAGCGCGGACGGCTCGCGGCTTTGTCGTCGTCCTCGTCCCGGTTGCGCGGCAGCTTGCCGTCCTTGATCTTGACGGGCGCGTCCGGGTCGCGTTCGCGATAGATCCGGAAGAAGCCGAACAGCAACGTGACGCCGGTGGTGACCGCCATCGTCGGGAAGCCCTTGATCAGCGGCTGCCCGATGTTGAGGAGCTTCGACAGGGTGTCGCTGGCCTCCGAACCCCCGCCGGTCAGCAGCACCACGCCCGGCACGGTAACGGCGAGCACCAGCGGCGGCTGCACCATCGGACCGAACAGCCCGCGTCTTTGCACCGCGCCGACCGCGATCACGGCCCCGAGGAAGTAGCCCGCCTTGAAAACAAAACCGAGGCTGCCGGTGGACTTCTCGTCGATGATGGCGCCGAGCACTGCCAAGCCGAAGCCCACGAGCACAGCCGCCCACCAGGGCAGGCCGCGCCTCGTGCCGACGACGAGACGCTCGTCCCACGGCACGGGGGCGTCATCGGCATCGGGATCGCTCTGGCGATCGCGTATCGCGGTCACGAGGCACACCGTAGCCCGTACTTGTCACGATCTTGTTGGCACTGCCGAGGACAGCACGAAGCAGCCACTCGACCGCATGACATTTCGTTCGGTCGAGCGGTACTCGCGGTACGGCCTGCCCGCCCCGCTCCGCCGGACGGGGAACCCGTGGACCAGACCTCTGACCAGCGGTGATACCGACGGTATGGTCTGACTGCCCGATTCCCGGCCCTGCGCTGGCCCCAGGCTATGCCACCGGCCGACCCCGGCAACGGCGGCGCCGCCGGTCCTGTTCCGGAACATTCGCCGTTCTGGAACTTGACCGGGAATTGACGTTCCCGCGAACCGCCTGAGCCTCCGGATCCTGCCCGCGCGACGTCGCAACCCTGCCCTTTCGCTCGCCGCGACGGCAGAGTCCAACCTGGACTTCGCCGTTCGTTCTGGGCAATCCGGACTCCGGCACTCGTCCGTCCGACGTGCGTCGCAGCACCCGCTGGGAGCCGCGGCAAGCCGCCGACAGCGGCGGACCAAAACCACGGCCCAACCCATCGACTCGGCCGTCGACGCGTGATCACGGACTGCCCGCTCGCTGGGACGGCGTTCAGCGCAGCTTGGACGCCTGCCGCGTCACCGCGATGCGCCACCGCTCACGGCAACGCCCGAACCGAGTGGAGTCAGGACACCCGGCCGGTACCGCTGCCGGGCTCGCTCCACCGGATCGCGCTGCGGACGCTCGTTCGGCAGAAGCGACTGCCTAAGCATGCCCGCGCGCAAGAGGCCGAGCAGCCGGACTGTCTGCCTAGGAGCGAGCTGGCGGCCGTGCCCGCCGAACGTCGCGCCGTCGGGAACGTGCCGCTACGCCCGCCCGTCCGCCCGTCCGCCAAGCCACGTTGTCAGTCGCATCCCGCGAGAGCACGCCGCCGATCGTCCGATCGCGACTGTCGAGCCCGCGGCCGTCGCGCCGCAACCTCAACCAGCTGCCACCTCGTCTCCCTTCCGAAGCTGCGGCACCGGTGCCGGACTGCCCGACGCGTCGGTGAGCGGCGCGACCGTCGCGCGGAACGACTCCAATGCCTCGAGTTCCCGGCGTCGGGCCGAAACAAAGCGCTGAAGGTGCGTTGTGGACAGGTTCAGCGCTTCGACCGCATTGCCCGCGGCCCGGTGTGCGGCGGCGGCGCCCGCGCGGACTTGCTCGACGTCCTCGACGAGCGCCCGGTCGCTGGCGGCGAACAGCGCCGCCGACGCGAGCACCCCGAATCCCGTGGGGCCGCACAGGAATACGCGGCGGTCGATCAGCCAGCGCAGCAGTTCGGGATCGGTGTCGAGAGCGGCGACCACGGCCGCGTCGGACGGGACGAACATGACGGTGCCGTAGATCGCGTCCGCCCAGCGCTGGTAGCCCTTGCCCGCCAGTTCCGCCGCGCGGGAGCGCAACTGCCGGACGTGGACGCGCAACGCGTCGAGCCGTTCTTCTGGGTCGTCGGTCTCGACCGCCTCCGCCCAGATGGCCATGCTCGCCTTCGCGTCGACCGGTACCGCCCGGCCGCCGCCGACATTCAGCACCAGGTCGGGCTTCGCGCTTCCGCCGCCGCCCAGATCGGTCTGCAGGGTGAAGTGCAGTCCCTCCCGCAGTCCGAGTGCGCGCGCGGTTTCCGCGAGCACCTGTTCGCCGAGCTCGCCGCGGCCGTGGATCGACGCGAACGCCACCTCGTACCGGCGCAGCGCGAGTTGCTGCTGGTCGCCTTTCGCGCGCTCCGCCGCCACGAGCCGCGCGGCCGCGTCGGCACGGCGCATTCCGTCGTTGTACAGCCGCCAAAGCACGACGACCGCGACGCACAGGAGCAGCGCGAGCACGATGGCCGCGGTGGTGATCACCGTCTCCACCCGGTCCTCCTCTCCGTCGGGTCCGTCGGGTGTCCGGACGCGAGACATCATGGCGGACCCCACCGACAAAAACCGGCACCCACGGTCGCGCTGCGTAGCTGACCTGCGACTTTGCAGATTCGATGCTGGGCGTGTCCCCCGTGGACCTGATCGGCTTCGTACACACGTTCGAGTGGGGCAACGGCGTGCCTACGGGATTTCGTCGGGGTCTGCTCCTAACGTGGTCGCCGTGAGAGTCCTCCATACCTCTGATTGGCACATCGGCCGCACGTTCCACGGCGCCGATCTGCTTACCGAACAGGAGGCCGCCCTCACGCACATCGCCGAACTCGTCGACCGCGAGTCGGTCGACGTCGTGGTGGTGGCCGGTGACATTTACGACCGAGCGGTGCCGTCCGCCGAAGCTGTCCGCGTCGCCACGGCCGCGATGACCCGCATCCGCCGGGCCGGCGCGGAGCTCGTGATCACGCCGGGCAACCACGATTCGGCCGCGCGGCTCGGCGCGTTCGCCGAATTCGCGGCGGCGGGCGGGCTGCACGTCCGCGCGACCGTCGAAGGCATCGCGGAACCCGTTGTGCTGCACGACGAACACGGCGCGGTCGCGTTCTACGGCATCCCGTATCTCGAACCCGAGCCGTCGCGGCACGCGCTGGGCGTGCCGGAGGCGCGCGGCCACACCGGCGTGCTCGGCGAGGCGATGCGGCGGGTGCGCGACGACCTGGCCAGTCGTCCGGGAACGCGATCCATAGTGCTGGCACACGCTTTCGTCACCGGCGGCGAGGCCAGCGAATCGGAGCGCACCATCGCGGTCGGCGGCGTCGAGCAGGTTCCCGGCTCGGTGTTCGACGGCGTGGACTATGTCGCGCTCGGCCACCTGCACGGTCCGCAGACGCTCGCGGAACACCTCCGGTACTCCGGAAGCCCGCTGGCGTACTCGTTTTCCGAAGCGCGGCAACGGAAATCGGTGTGGTTCGTGGATCTCGACGCGAACGGTCTCGCCGAGGTCCGTCGGCACGAACTGCCGGTGCCGCGTCCTCTCGCGACCCTCTCCGGCGAACTCGCCGCTTTGCTGGAGGACCCGGAACACGAGCAATGGCGCGAGCATTTCCTCTCGGTCACCGTCACTGATCGAGTCCGTCCGATCGATGCGATGCGGTTGCTGCAGGACCGCTTTCCCTATGCGGTGCGCATGGATTGGCGGCCAGACGGCGGGGCCGCCGGCACCGAACTGAAGTACGCCGAGGCCGTTCGCGGGCGCAGTGACATCGAGATCGCGCGCAGTTTTCTCGACGACTGCCGCGGTGCCCCGCCGACCGAACGCGAGGAGCGGCTGGTGCACCTGGCGCTCGAAGCAGCAAACCGGACGGCGGTGGAGAAGCTGTGAGACTGCATCTGCTGGAGGTGGAAGCCTTCGGCCCCTACGCGGGTCGAGAGGTGGTGGACTTCGACGCCCTCGGCGCCGACGGTCTGTTTCTTCTCCACGGCGACACCGGCGCGGGCAAGACCACGCTGCTCGACGCGATCGCGTTCGCGTTGTTCGGCGTGGTTCCAGGCGCGCGCGGCGACGTCAAGCGGTTGCGGTGCGATCTCGCCGAACGCGATCGGCAGACTGAGGTCGTGCTGGAGCTGACCGTGCAGGGGCAGCGGCTGCGGATCGTGCGCGGCCCGGAATACCAGCGGCCGAAGAAACGCGGCGACGGATTCACCACGCAGCAGGCCCGGGTCTCGCTCACCTGGGTCGGCGAACCGCCTGCCGGGCTGCCGCCGGACGGAAGCATCCGCATCGACGAGGTGGCGCGCACCGTCGAGCGGCTGCTGGGCATGACGGCGGCGCAGTTCTTCCAGGTTGTGCTGCTGCCGCAAGGAGAATTCGCGAAGTTCCTCCGCAGCGACACCACGGAGCGCGAGAAGCTGCTGGAACGGCTTTTCGGCACCGAACGGTTCTCCGACGTCGAGCGCTGGTTCGCGGACCTTCGCGCGGAACGCGGCCGTGCGCTGGAAAAGCGGCAGCAAGAGGTCCGTGAGCTGCTCGCCCGCTACGCGCAGGAAGCGCAGCAGGAACCGCCGGAGGAGGGGCAGCCGGAGTGGGTCGAGGCTGTCCTGACCGAGATCGCCGCCCGGGCCGAGGCGGCGGAAACCGAGGCAGCGCAGGCACGTTCGGCGGCGAAGTCCGCTGAGGTCGCGCTTCGCGAGGCGGAAGAAGACGCGGACAAGATCCGCCGGGTCCGCACCGCGCACACCCGGCTGACGCAGATCGCCGAGCAGGCGACTGAACGTGCCGAGTGGACGGAAGAGATCGCGGCAGCTCGGCGCGCTGCCGCAGTGGTGCCCGAGGCCGAGTTGATGGACCGGCGCACGGCCGAACTCGGCGACGCGCAAGTGCTGGTGGCAGACCGGATCCGGGACCTCGCCGACCTCGGTTTCGATGCGGTCGGGCTCGCTGTCGCCGACCTTCGCGAGCGCGCGGGCTCCGTTCGCGAGGAAGCGGGCGCTCTCGCCGAATTGGCCGCGGAGGCGACCCAGCAGAAGAGCGACGAGCAACGCCGTGCGGAGCGGCAAAAAGTCGCGAAGAAAGCCGCCGAGCAGGTTGCCGGGCTTGCGGAGCGGCTGGACAAGTTGCCCGGACTCATCGCCGCTGCGCGTACCGAAGCGACCGTGGCCGGAGAAGCGGCGGCGAAGCTGGACGGTGCCAAATCCCGCGTCGACGAGCTGACGGCGCTCACTCGTGCGGCCGAGGAGCTGCCGCCAGCTGAAGCCAGGGTCGAGCGTGGCGAAGCGAAACTGCGTGAAGTGGTGGACGAGCACCAGACGGCTCGGCAACGTCGGCTCGACCTCCGCGAACGGCGTCTCGACGGCATGGCAGCCGAGTTGGCTGTTGGCCTGGTCGATGGAACGGCGTGTCCGGTGTGCGGGTCGGCCGAACATCCGGCACCGGCGAACCATGACGCGCCGTTGGTTGACGCGGCCGAAGAACGCGCTGCCGAAGAAGCCGAGCAGAAGGCGTCGGCGTTGCGCCAGCGAGTGGTGTCCGCGTTGGAAGAGGTGAAGGCTCGGGTCGTCTCCTTGCGGGAGCGGCTGGACGGACGCACTGCGGAGGAGATCGCGGTAGCGCTGGCCGAAGCCCGCACGGTCGTCGCGGAACTCTCCGGAAAGGCGCAGCGCAAAGACCAGCTGAACGGGAAGGTCGCCGAACTGGAGCGCGGTGCCGAGCAACTGACGGCACAGCGGCGTCTCGCCGAGCAGACGGTCACCGAGGCGAACAGCGAGATCCGGGCTTTGGCCGAGCGGATGGCCGAGCGCGAACAGCGGCTGATCGCGGGCAGGGGAGAATTCCCGGACGTCCCCGCCCGACGGCAGCACCTGCTCACGTTCGCCGGAGCGCTCGACCTGTCAGCGGAGGCGCACACCGCGGTGTCCGGAGCGGAGTCCCGGCTCGCGGAACAGCGGGATCTGGTCGAGATCTCGTTGCATGCCAAGGGGTTCTCGACCCTTGAGGAAATGCGCGCCGCCGTCCGCAGCGACGAGCAGGTCACGAAGCTCGAGCAGGGCCTCGCCGAGGCGGAAGCGATGGCCGCCGGTGCTCGGGAGATGCTCGCGCAACCGGAACTGTTCGGGATCTCGCCGGACGATGCGGTCGAGGTCGCGCCGTTGGCCGAACGGGCGAAGGAAACACGGGCTCGTGCGGATACCGCTTTTGCCGCGCAGCAAGCGGTTTCCGCACAGCACCGCGAACTGGTGAAGCTGGCTGGACGGCTTGGCACGGCGCTGTCGGAGCTGCGGCCGTTGGAAGAGGAGCAGGCCGAACTTCGGGCGCTGTCCGAAGTGGTCAATGGTCGAGGGCAGAACGCGCGGAAGATGTCGTTGCGTTCGTATGTCCTGGCTGCCCGGCTGGAAGAGGTCGCGCTCGCGGCGACCGCGCGACTGCGGACCATGAGTCAGGGCCGCTACTCCTTCGTCCACTCGGCCTCGGCCGGTGCACGCGGCACGAGGGGCGGCCTCGGCCTCGACGTGCTGGACGACTACTCCGGCGCGGTGCGCCCAGCGAAGACACTGTCGGGTGGCGAGTCATTCCTCGCGTCGCTCTCGCTGGCGTTGGGCCTAGCCGACGTGGTGGCAGGCGAAACCGGTGGTGCGCTGCTCGACACGCTCTTCGTGGACGAGGGTTTCGGCACCCTGGACGCCGAAACGCTGGACGTGGTGATGAACATCCTCGACGAACTCCGCGCCGGCGGCCGCGTGGTGGGCCTGGTGTCGCACGTAGAGGAACTCCGCCAGCGCGTCCCCACGCGGCTGCGAGTGCGGAAGTCCCGCACCGGTTCGAGAGTGGAGCTGCAGATGGCTTGATAAGACCAGGGCGGTCCCGCGCCGGGTGACGGCTGGGGCTCCTGCGCCGGGCTGCTGATGGGCTGGCTGGGTGGCTTGGCTGGAACTGACCTGGCTGGCGGCTTGGTCGGAAGTGGGCTGGCAAGACAGGCAAGTGGCATAGCCGGGAGTGGGCTGGCAGAGCAGGCAAGCGGCGTAGCTGGAAGCGGGCTGGCTGAGCGGCCGGCCGGTGCGGCTGGAGCTGAGCTAGCTGCGCGGCCGGACGGCTTGGCCCGGAAGCGGGCGACGACGCGGTGGCGGCTGGCTGGTCGCTGAAGGCCGCCGGTGGGCCGCTACTGAAGTGGTGAGCCGAGCTGAGTGCCCTTGGCGGAGACGGGTGGCCGTTGGATAACCGGCCCAGCCAGCTCCGCCACGGTTGCCGCGTCAGCTCAGCCACCCGGCTACGCGCGCCGCCGCGACCCAGTTGGGCTCGGCAACGCGCACCAGCGTGGCCCAGCCAGCTCCGTCACGCTCGTCGCCTCGGCTCAGCCACTCCGGCAACGCTTGTCGCTGCGGCCCAGTCGGCCTCGGTAACGCGCGCCACTTTGGGCTCCGCCGCACTCGTCGCCTCGGCTCAGCCACTTCCCTCGGCCAGCCAGGCTCGCCGACTGCGCCCGGTTGCTCTCTGCAAAGCCCGCCACCTTGGTCCGGCCAATCCCGACTCCGCCGCCGCATAAACCGTCAGGCGGATTCTTCGTGGTGCAGAAGCCACCGCTTGGCGTTCACGCCCCAGCGGAAGTTGCCGATCGCTCCGCCGGTCCTCACCACCCGGTGGCAAGGCACGAACAGGGCCGCTGCGTTGCGGGCACAGGCGGTCGCTGCCGCGCGGACTGCGGAGGGGTTGCCCGAGAGGGTGGCGTACTCCGCGTAGCTCACCGGGCTGCCTGCCGGGACTTTGCGCAGCATCTCCCACGCGTGCTCGCGGAACGGGCCTGAGCGCTGCCGTACCTCGATGTCGGCGACGGCGTCGACGTCACCGCCGTGGTAGCGGCGGATCGCGGCCGTCACGGGGCCCAGGTCGCGGCGTTCGGTCAGGGTCGTCGGGGCCAGGGACGGCGAGATGAGCGGCGTCAGTTCGGCGACGTCGCCGGTCCAGCCGGAGGCCAGTACGGCTCCGTCGCCTGCCACCACTGCGGTGAACGGGCCGATCTTGGTGTCCAAAGTGGACCAGAAGGCGGTGTGCACGGGAAAAGTCTCCTCAAGCGATTCGGGAACTGAGATACCGGCTGGCGTACGAACTCCACGGCTGCCAGCCGCGTGCGGACGTCGTCAGGTCGATGCCCAGCTCGGCCGCGCCGCGGCGGACGGCCGGGTCTGCGGCCAGCAGGACGTCGGGAGCGCCGAGCAGGCGCATCACGACGTAGTCGGCGGTGGCCGGGTCGACGCCGGCCGTGAGCATTTCGGTGCGCAGTTCGTCGGCGTCCCGGCCTACGTGGAGGTCCAGTTCACCGGCGACGATCGCGGCGGCGACCTGTTTGACTAGCGGTTTTACGTCGGCCGCCGCGATGGCGGACGGGGTCGGGAAGAGGGTCGTCAGGGTGTCCATCGGCGGGTCGGCGGGCGGAACTGGCTCGCCAAGCCGGACCACGTCGGCCACGTCCTCGCCAAGCAGAGCGCGGAGCAGGACCTCCGGACCGTCGACGGCGCCTGGCACGCGGATTCCCGGGGTGGCGGCGACCAGCGGGGCCAGGGACTCGTCGGCGGAAAGCACGCGGGTGACGGCTTCCGGGTCGGCGTCCAGGTCCAGCAGCCGCCGTACTCGGCTGACGGCGCTGCTCAAGTCGCGCAGGTCGGAGAGCGCCAGGTCGCACTGCACGTAGCCGGCGCGCGGGCTGACCCACACCGACGCCGGGCCGTGTGGCAGGCGCAAGGTGCGGCCGTAGCCGTCGTCCGAGACGGCTTCGATGCCTGGCAACGCCCGTGAAGCGTGGTAGTTCAGCACACCCACGGCGTCGAACGGGGCGCGGAACGGGAGGCGAAGGCTGAGCCGCGTCGCGCCGCTTGGTTCGTTGCGGTTTCCGCGGCGAAGCGAAGCTGCTCGGAGCTGCGACGGCGTTGTCGCGAACACCTCGCGGATCGTCTCGTTGAACTGCCGGATGCTGGAGAACCCGGCCGCGAACGCGACGTCGGTGAGCGGCAACTGCGACATCTCGATCAGCAACCGCGCTGAGTGGGCGCGGTGTGCTCGGGCTAGGCGGATCGGGCCCGCGCCAAGCTCAGCTGTCAACACGCGGCCGAGTTGGCGTTCCGAGTAGCCGAGTTGACGGGCCAAGCCGGGCACGCCCTCGCGCTCGACCAGGCCGTCCGAGATCAACCGCATCGCGCGGGCGGCCAGGTCGGCGCGCACGTTCCAGTCCGGCGAGCCAGGGACTGCGTCCGGGAGACAGCGGCGGCACGCGCGGAAACCACCGGCCTGCGCGGCTGCCGACGTCGGGTAGAAGCGGACGTTCTGCTCCTTCGGCGTGAGCGCCGGACAGGACGGGCGGCAGTAGATGCCCGTGGTGCGCACAGCCATGATGAACTGGCCATCGAACCGCTGGTCGCGGGCGGTCACCGCGCGGTAGCAGCGCTCGGTGTCGCGCCAGATCGGAATGGTCGAGGTAGCCATGCCTTCGATGATGCCAGCAGGTGAGAGCCCTGACTGGCGGAAAACCGACACGACGTTGCGGCCGCGCTCACCGGGTCGGCGGGGGTCTTCGCCGAGCACGTAGACTTACCGGCCGTGAGTCTCACCCTCGGTATCGTCGGCCTGCCCAACGTCGGCAAGTCCACCCTGTTCAACGCGCTGACGCGCAACGACGTGCTCGCCGCGAACTACCCGTTCGCCACGATCGAGCCCAACGTCGGCGTCGTGCCGCTGCCGGACCCGCGGCTGGACCAGCTGGCCGAGATCTTCTCGTCGGAGAAGACCGTGCCCGCCGTGGTGTCCTTTGTGGACATCGCGGGCATCGTGAAGGGCGCGTCCGAGGGCGCGGGGCTCGGCAACAAGTTCCTCGCGAACATCCGCGAGGCCAACGCGATCTGCCAGGTCATCCGCGTGTTCGACGACCCGGACGTGGTGCACGTCGACGGCCGGATCGACCCGATGTCCGACATCGAGACGATCAACACCGAGCTGATCCTCGCCGACCTGCAGACGCTCGAGAAGGCGCTGCCGCGGCTGGAGAAAGAGGCGCGCACCAAGAAGGAAGCGCGGCCGGCGCTCGAAAACGCCCAGAAGGCCAAGGAAATCCTCGACTCCGGGCGCACGCTGTTCCAGGCGCAGAAGGACATCGACGGCGAGGCGCTGCGCGAGCTGAGCCTGCTGACCACGAAGCCGTTCCTGTACGTCTTCAACGCCGACGAGGCCGTGCTCACCGACGACGCGCGCCGCGAGGAGCTGACGAAGCTCGTCGCGCCGGCGGACGCGGTGTTCCTCGACGCGAAGGTCGAAGCCGAACTTCTGGAGCTGGACGACGAGGAGTCCGTGCGCGAACTGCTGGAGTCCGTCGGCCAGCTGGAGCCGGGCCTGAACGCCCTGGCCCGCGCCGGTTTCCACACGCTCGGCCTGCAGACCTACCTCACGGCAGGCCCGAAGGAATCCCGTGCCTGGACGATCCCGCAGGGCGCGACCGCCCCGCAGGCCGCAGGCGTCATCCACACGGACTTCGAACGCGGCTTCATCAAGGCGGAGATCGTGTCGTTCGCGGACCTCGTCGACGCGGGCTCGATGGCGGCCGCGCGTTCGGCGGGCAAGGTCCGCATGGAAGGCAAGGACTACGTGATGACGGACGGCGACGTCGTGGAGTTCCGCTTCAACGTCTGACCGGTTTCGCGGCTGGCTTCCCCGGTCTTCGACCGATTGCCGGGGAAGCTGGAGCACGGTGAAAATCCGTCCGGAACGCTGCGGTAAGCCCGTTTGTCGGTCCTAGTTCGTATGATCCGCCTATGCCCGTGCTCTTCACACCCTCCTTGCCGGATCGCGAGGACGGGGGTCGCCTCGGTGGTGCGCCGCCGGTGGCGATTGAGGCGCATCCGCTTCTCGAGACACACCGCTATCTGCTGACTATCCCCACAGCGCCCGACAGCGAGATTTCGGTCCTGCTGCGCAACGGATTCGGCATCGGCGACAGCGACCTCGAATATCCGGACATGGCGATGCGCGCCCTGGTGCACGCGCCCGCACCCCGCGGCAAACGAACCAACCTGGGGTGGCCGGGGCTTCGTTCGGCGGCGCTCGTCGAGATGCCGGACGAGGAAGACTCGATCGCGCTGGTCCGGATCGCGGATGAACCGGTCCTGATCCAGAACGAACCCAGCTACGCCGACGCCGTGCGTGCCGATGGGCATCAGTTTCTGTTTCAGGTCAACGAAGAGGGCTGGCCGGTCGACGGGGAACTCGAGGACGTCATCGACGAGTACCTCTGGGGATACGGGTCGGTCTACTTCTATGGCACCCCGGGATCCGACGGGATTGTGCGCGAGGTTGTCGCGGGGTTCATCGACTTTTGAGCCTCGGCAGGACGGCGGACCTGCCGAGGCCGAAGACGCAAGTCAGTTCAGCTCGGCGACACTGGGCACCACCACGCCGTAAAGATCTCCGATAGTCGCCAAGGCGCTGTTATGCAGCTGCTCAGCACTAACCTCCCCAGCCGGAGCCAGCAACGGCCGGGTAGCGCAGGCATCGGCGACGACGGTCGGGTGGTTGCCGCGCAGGAAAGCCCCCTCGGTGGTGAACGTGACGCACATGTTGGTCATGAACCCGGCAATCACCACGTTCTTGTGCCCGGCCTCGTCAACCAGCGAGCCCAGGTCGGTGTTCACGAACGAGTTCGGCGCGCCCTTGACGACGACCGCCTCACCGTCGAGCGGGGCGACGTCTGGGTGGATGCTGCCGATCTCGGCGCGGATGTCGTACGGCGTGCCTTCGCCGCCGTCGTTGATTACGTGGATCACGGTTGTTCCGGCGGCGCGGGCCTTGGCGAGCAAGTCTTGAGCCGCGGTCAGCGCCGGACGCCAGCCGTCCAGTTCCATCACGCCGCGGGTGTAGGTGTTCTGGTAGTCGACCATGATCAGCGTCGCGTCGGCCAGTGTCGCCGGGGTCTGGTCGAGACCGTTCAGCTCCCGCAGCGTTTTCCTTGCCATGGTGGGGGTTTCCTCTCGTTTCCGGTTCGCACGATCGACGCTAGACTCGGCAGTGGATGTCGGCAATGACATGCAAGACGCAGAAACCGACATGAGGAGCGCGATGAAGGGGCTGCTGGTCGTCGTCCTGTTCGATCGGATCGACCTGCTCGACGTGACCGGGCCCGCTGAGGTGTTTTCCTTGCTGCAGCGGGAAATGGACCAGCCGACGGGGTACCGGGTGGTGCTCGCGGCCGGGACGATGGACCCGGTGACCACCTCTGCGGGGGTGCGGGTGTTGCCGGACGTGACCTTCGCGGAGTTGTCCGGGAAGGCGATTGACACGCTGATCGTGCCGGGGGCCGTGACGGCCGGGGAGAACGGGGAGATCGTCGCGCGATGTGACCCGGCGGTGGTCGCGGAGGTGCGGCGGCTGGCTGGGCGGACGCGTCGGGTGGCGTCCGTCTGCGTCGGAGCGCACATCCTCGCGGCGGCGGGGCTGCTCGACGGCAAGCGCGCCACCACGCACTGGTCGACGGCTCGACAGTTGGCTGCGGAGCATCCGGAGGTGACTGTCGACGCGGATCCGATCTTTATTCGCGACGGCAGGGTGTGGACCGGGGCTGGGCTGAGCGCTTGTCTTGATCTTGCGCTGGCGTTGGTGGCCGACGATTTCGGTCCGGAATTAGCGTCGAGGGTGGCTCGTCAGCTGGTGATGTTTTTGCGGCGGCCGGGTGGACAGAGTCAGTTCAGCGTGTCGTTGGAACCCGCGTCCGCGACTCGGCGCGTGGATGAGTTGCGGCACCACATCGCCGCACATCTGGCGGATCCGTTGACGGTCGCCGATCTCGCCGCGCATGCCCATGTGACGGATCGGCAGATCACGCGGGTTTTCAAGGCGGAGCTGGGGATGACACCCGCCGCCTACGTCGAGCACGCGCGGGTCGAGGCGGCGCGGCATCGGCTGGAGACGACTGACGAAACGTTATCGCGGATCGCTGGGGCTTGCGGATTCGGCACTGTTTCGACGTTGAATCGGTCTTTTCGGCGGACACTGAAGACGACTCCCAACGAATATCGGGAGCGGTTCCGCATTGGTTAGTTGAAGGGAGCCGCTATCCGAAGCTGTCGTTTGGGGCGATGGAGCGCGCGGGCCGGCAAGAGCGGCTAGCCGCTCGGTCCAAGTAGGCACTCTTCGTAGTCTCTGCTCGAAAACTAGCGCAGTAGGACCAATCGACTTGCGACGTCCGAGTGATCGCGCGGTGGAGACGCGAGTGGCAACCTAAAGTCGATCTGGGCAACGGGTTACTGCTGCTCCCGAGCCACATCCCAATTAGAGGTAGCCGAGGCGGAGGCGGGGCTGGGCATGGCGCAAAGCAAGGGGCAACAACGACGCGAGCGTGAGCGCCGAGCAGCCTTGCAAGCGCAGAAAGCTCAGGAGAGATTCATCGCTCAACAGCAGCGGGAAGCTGATCGTCAGCAGCGCGAGGCCAAGCGCGCCGAGGCGCAGGCGGATCGTGATCGCAAAGCGCAGTACCTCGCTGAGCGGGTCGCGGAAGCAGAAGAGCTCACGGCGGCGACCGCAGCAAGCTGTGAAAGGCTTGCAAGTGTCCTGCGCGCGGGCTTGACGCGTCGAACACCGCTCGACTTCCGTGGCATGCGCCTTGACTTCGTCGCTGAGGAATTGTCGGCGGGAAAACTGTCGGACGCGGAGCAGCCGCCGCTTTGGGAAGACTTTGCTCCGCCAGCGCCTGGTCTTCTGTCCCGTATGTTCGGTGGAGACGCTCGTTATAGCCAGGCGGCCCAGGAAGCTCGCCTCCGATTCGAGCAGGGGCAGGCAGCTCATCGGCAGCGGGAATCGCATCGTCTTGCCCAGCTCGAACAAAGCCGCAAGCGGCATGCGAACCGCGAGGAGGAGCGAAGGCGGCATGTCGATCAGCACAACGAACAGGTCGATGCGCTCCTGAAAGCATTCCGCCGCGGTGACCAGGCGGCTGTTGAACGTTGTCTCCGGCTGGCGTTGGAAGCGTCGCCAGTCCCAGACGGTGTTCCTCAGGAGGCAGAGGTCGGGTACCGGCCGGACAGCGGTCAGGTCCTGGTCGTTCGCGAGCTGCCGGACACGGAGGTGATCCCGACCGAAACGGTGTTCCGTTATGTCAAAGCGCGCGACACGATCGAGTCGACGCCGAGAAAACCTGCCGACGTGCGGCAGAGGTATGCCGACCTCATTGCTCAACTTGCGTTGCTCGTGCTGCGAGATACGTTCGCTGCGGCGCCGACTGGACTCGTCAGCGAGGTAACAGTGAACTGCCACCTTTCAACTACGGACCGGGCGACCGGTCAGGCGATCCGGCCATGTCTGCTCACTGTGTCGGCGTCCAGGGAGAAGTTCGACGAGTTGGTGCTCGACAAGCTGGAGCCGCGGCAGTGCCTCCGTCACCTGAATGCTCTGATGTCACCTCACCCGTATGACGTCGAACCTGTGAAGCCGATTTTCGATCCCGACTTGACGCGGTTTCGCCTCGTCGACGCCCACTCCGTAGCGGCGGGCTTGGATTCCCGCACAGTTCTGGTTGAGCAGACGCCGAACGAGTTCGAGCACCTCGTCCGTGAACTGTTCGAAGCGATGGGCATGAAGTCCTGGGTGACCCAAGCATCGCGCGATGACGGCCTCGACGCCATCGCGGTGAATCCAGACCCGGTCATGGGTGGTCTGGCGGTCATCCAGGCCAAACGCTATGTCAAGAGCGTTCCTGTCGAGGCCGTGAGGGCTCTCTGGGGCACGATGGAGGACAAGAAGGCGGGGACGGGCATCATGGTCACCACCTCGTACTACGGCAAGGCGGGTCATGATTTCGCGCAACGGAACGAACGCCTTCGGCTGATCGAAGGCCCAGAGCTGAAGCACCTGATCAAGGAATACCTCGGTCAAGATGTCATCGTCGGGGCGAAGGAGCCGCCCAAGAACCGTCGATGACGGGGATGTCGTTAATCCGGTGCCGAAGGTTCGAGTACTGACGCGCCCGAGGGCGGCGAGTAAGGGACCGACACCGTCGCGGGTGCCGGATACCTATCGGCCCAGCGGTCCACCATCCGGCTCCGGAACGCGGAGGTCCTTCTCGACAAGCTGTTCGCCTGCTACGAGCGGCTGCCGGAGAGCATTCGCCTGGACCTGCCGCTCAAGCAGGTCTGGATACTCGCCGAGAAAACCGGCTGACGCTCAGCCGAGCAGGCCGAGCACAATCATCGACAACAGGACGACAGCGGTCGAAAACACCGCGACCCACGTGCGCTGTGCGGCGGTGAGCTGGGCGGATGTGCTGTTCATGGCGAGTCCTAGCGGGGCGAGTGCCGATGATTCCGCTGGGATAGCGCCTTGATCTAGCTCACTGTTACCGCTTGTGATCAAGGTCACGCCGGTTGCGCGCGGTGTGCCACAGCACCCCGCCCGCGGCGGCCACCATCAGGCCGAACGAACCCATCCCTACCACGAGTGCCTGGACCATCCCGGCTCCTTCCGTCGCGTCTGTCCGGGAGACGCGCGAGGGGGCCGGTCGTTATGCCAGGGTTGCGGACGTCACACCTGGTCAGCGGGCTGCCAGCACCTCGTCGATCCGCCTGGCGAGTGCGAAATCGCGTTCGGTCAGGCCGCCTAGATAGTGGGTGCTGAGGCGGAAGGTCAGCGTGCGCCAGCGGATGTCGATGTCGGGATGGTGGTCGGCCTCCTCGGCGAGCACGGCCACCCGGTCCACCACCTCGATCGCCGCCGGGAAGGACGAAAGTTCGACTGTCCGCACGATGGTGTCGTCCTCGCGCCGCCACTCCGGAACGGTGCCGAGGGCCTGGTCCACCGCCGAGTCGTTCAATAGCTGAGTCATCACTCCATGGTGTCGGCTACGCTGCGGCATTGCCACGGGAGTCCGGTACGCCGGGCTGAGAGGCGGGCCTCGCACCCGCGACCGTTCGCACCTGGATCCGGATCATGCCGGCGTAGGGAGGCCGTATCGCTCTCCCTCATCCGGCGCAGTGCAGGAGGGGAAGAATGATGTCGCGGACCGTCCGCACGGTGGCCTGTCTCGCAGGGGTCTCGGTGCTCGCCAGCGCCTGCTCGCTCTCCAGCGGCGACTCCGGCGGGTCGTCCGCGAGCTCTGACCAGCAGACTCCGACCGTCACGCTGGTCACGCACGATTCGTTCGCCGCCCCGCAGGACGTGCTCGACGCCTTCCAGCGCCAGTCCGGGATCAAGCTCAAGATCCTCAAGTCCGGCGACGCCGGCGCGCTCACGAACAAGCTCGTGCTCACCAAGGGCAGCCCGATCGGCGACGTCGCGTACGGCGTCGACAACACCTTCGCCTCGCGCGCGCTCAGCGAGGGCGTCTTCCAGCCCTACACCAGCCCGGAGGCCGACCGCGGCCCGCAGCGCTACTCCGTCGACCCGCAGCACCGGCTGGCGGCGGTCGACCTCGGCGACGTCTGCGTCAACATCGACCCGGCCTACTTCGCGAGCAAGGGCCTCCCGGAGCCGAAGACCTACGACGACCTCGCCGACCCCAAGTACAAGGACCTGACCGTCGCGGAAAGCCCGGCTACCGCGTCGCCGGGGCTGGCTTTCCTGCTCGGCACGGTCGCGAAGTACGGCGAGAACGGCTGGCAGGGCTACTGGCAGAAGCTGAAGGACAACGGCCTCAAGACCGTCAGCGGCTGGGAGGAGGCCTACACCAAGGACTTCTCCGGCTCCTCGGGCAAGGGCCCGCGGCCGATCGTCGTGTCCTACGCCTCGTCGCCGGCCGCCGAGGTCGGCGAGGACGGCAAGCCGCGCACCAAGGCCCTGCTCGACACCTGCTTCCGCCAGGTCGAGTACGCGGGCGTGCTCACCAACGGCAAGCAGGTCCCGCAGGCCCAGAAGGTCGTCGACTTCCTGCTGTCGCAGCAGTTCCAGACGACGGTCGCGGCCAACATGTACGTCTACCCGGCGCGCCAGGGCGTCGAACTGCCCGCGGGCTGGGCCACCGCGGCGCCACAGCCGCAGACGCCGGCCACCATGCCCGCGGACAAGGTGCAGGCTGGCCGGGAGAAGTGGATCGGGGAATGGCGCTCGCTCATGGGCGCGTGATCCCCGCGCGCACCATCGGGCTCACGCTGCTCGGCTTGCTGCCGGTCGCGTTCCTGGTGGTGTTCTTCGCCTGGCCGGTCGTCGCGATCGTCGGCCGGGGGTTCTCCGCGGGCGGCGTCGACACCGTGCTCGGCGACCCGCAGACGTGGCGGCTCGCCGGGTTCACGTTGGCCAGCGCGGCCGCGTCGACGGTGGTCGCGGTGCTCGCCGGGCTGCCGGTGGCGTACCTGCTGGCGAGGGTCCGGCTGCCGGGCGTCGGATTGGCGCGGACGATCGTGCTGGTTCCGTTCGTGCTGCCGACGGTTGTCGTCGGTCTGGCTTTCCGGGCGATCTGGCCGGACGGTGGCGTGCTTCCGCTCGTGCTGGCCAACGCGTTCTTCAACGTCGCCGTCGTCGCGCGCACGGTCGCCGGGCTGTGGGCGCATCTCGATCCGCGAGCGACCGAGGCGGCGCGGGCGCTCGGTGCGTCGCCGTGGCGGGCGTTCCGGTCGGTGACTTTGCCTGCGCTCGGCCCGGCGGTCGCGTCCGCCGCCGCGGTGGTGTTTCTGTTCTGCGCTACCAGTTTCGGCGTGGTGCTGATTCTCGGCGGCGGTAGCTACCGGACGCTCGAGACCGAGATTTATCTCCGGACAGTCGACCTGCTCGACCTCTCCGGTGCGGCTGCGTTGTCGTTGATCCAGTTCGCGGCCGTGGTCGCTGCGCTGGTGCTGGGGGCGATGGCGCGTCGGAAGCGAGAGAACGCGGTGAAGCTGCGGTCCGCGCAGGTCACCGCGCGTCGGCCGCGCGGAGCAGAGTGGTGGACGGTCAGCGCCGCGGTCGTGGTGCTCGGCCTGTTGCTGACGCCGATCGTCTCGCTGCTCCTGGAGTCGGTGTCCACTTCGGACGGATGGAGCCTCGCCGGATATCGGGCACTGAACACGGTGGGGCAGAACGACGCGCTGCAGGTCTCCGGCTGGATCGCGGCGCAGAACTCGCTCGCCGCGGCCACTGATGCGACGCTGCTGGCGATGGCTGTCGGTCTGGTCGCGAGTGTGGTGCTGGTGGCGCTCCGCCGTTCGCCGGGAGGGCTCGCGCGCGGGATGGGCGAAACCATGGACGTCGCGTTGATGCTGCCGCTGGGCGTCTCAGCGGTGACCGTCGGCTTCGGCTATCTCGTGACGCTCGATGCGTTGCCCGGCGACCTCCGCACGTCGCCGCTGCTCGTGCCGTTCGCTCAAGCGCTGGTGATCATGCCGCTGGTGGTGCGGATGATCCTGCCGGTGCTGCGCGCTGTGGATGTCCGGCTGCGCCAGGCCGCCGCGACGCTCGGCGCGAGCCCGGCGCGGGTGTGGCGGGAGATCGACTTTCCGCTGGTCGCGCGGTCGGTGGTGGCCGCGGCGGGCTTCGGGTACGTCGTCGCGCTCGGAGAGTTCGGCGCGACCAGTTTCCTCGCGCGGCCGGACGCGCCGACGCTCCCGGTCGCCGTCGCGACGCTGATCAGCAGGCCGGGGGAGCTGAACAACCAAATGGCGTACGCCGCGTGCGCCCTGCTCATGGTGGTGACTGTGGCGGCGGTGGCGCTGATCGACCGGTTCGGTTCGGTCCGCGGCCGCAGCACGGTCGGGGAGTTCTGATGGCGCTCACGGTACGGGATTTGACTGTCCACTATGGATCTTTCGCCGCGGTCCGCGACGCGCGGCTGGACATCGCCGACGGCGAGGTGCTCGCGTTGCTGGGCCCGTCCGGTTCAGGCAAGTCGACGTTGCTGCGCGCGATCACCGGGCTGGAGCCGGTGTCGTCCGGTTCGGTGTCCTGGGACGGCACTGATCTCGCCGCGGTGCCGGTGCACAAGCGCGAATTCGGTCTGGTGTTCCAGGACGGACAGCTGTTTCCGCATCGCGACGTCGCCGCGAACATCGCGTTTGGCCTGCGGATGCACGGCGTGCCTCGAGAACGGCACGCGGCGCGCGTCGAGGAACTGCTCAAGCTGGTCGGCCTGGAAGGCTACGAACGGCGACGGGTGACTGAGCTGTCCGGCGGACAGGCGCAGCGCGTCGCGTTGGCTCGCGCGCTGGCTCCGGAACCGCGTTTGCTGCTGCTGGACGAGCCACTGTCCGGATTGGACGCTGGACTCCGCGAGCAGCTGGCCATCGACCTGGCGGATCTGTTGCGGCGCAGCAAGATCACCGCGCTGCTCGTGACGCACGATCAGGAGGAAGCGTTCACGCTCGCCGATCGCGTGGCGGTGCTCGATGCCGGGGAAATCCGGCAGGAGGGCGCGGTCCGGTCGGTGTGGAACAAGCCGGTAGACGAGAACGTGGCGCGATTCCTTGGCGTCACCACGTTCCTGGACGGCACCGCGGCCGACGGTGTGGTGCGGACCGAGCTGGGCACTGTCGAAATCACGGGAGTGGGCGACGGCCCGGTAAGGCTCGGACTGCGTCCGCACGGCTTGAAAGTCGCCAAAGAAGGTGTACTCGGCGAAGTAACCGCCGCGGTGCACCGGCGGGAGCATCTGCGCTTGGTCGTCCGCTGCGGAGAGTCCACTGTGGACGCGATCGCCCCGGCCGGGGCGGACTACCGGGCCGGCGACCCCGTCCAGCTCGAGCCGGATCCGGACGGGATCGCCGTGGTGGGCTGAACCCCCAGGTCAGCCGTCCCGGGTGACGAGGCGTCCGTAGGCGATCGACAGCCCCACCACGATGTAGCAGGCCGCGCGGACCGCGCCTTCGCCCATCATCGACAGCGTCATCGGATCCTGCAGGGCCGAGGCCGGGGCGAGTGTCCAGTTCTGCGTGAGCAGGAACGGGTGCACCGCCTTCAGCGAGCTGAGGAAGCCGAGAATCGTGAAGACGATGTTCATCGCCAGCACCGAGGCGACCACGAGCATCGGGTGCTCGGTAAAACTCGACACCGCCAGCGCGATCGCGCCGACCGCCCACAGCTGCAGCACGATCCAGCCGCCGACGAGCAGGATCCGCAGCAGCGCCTCGCCGAGCGACAACGTGGTGCCCGACAGCGTGAACAGCGAATCCGTGCCGTTGATGATCAACCCGGTGGCCACGCCGGTCACGCACATCGCGAGCACCGCGACCACGGACACCGTCGCGACGCCGAACGCCTTGACCGTCAGCAGCCGTCCCCGGCTCACCGGCGCGATGAGCCAGCCGCGCAGCGTGCCGTGCGCGGCCTCGCCGGCGATCGCGTCCGCGCCCGCCATCGCGGAGGCGAGCGGCAACAGCAGCGTGAGCGTCATGACCATCGCGGCGATCGGCAGCACGAACGCGTTGTTCACCGCCGACACCAGCAGCGCGCCGCCGCTGTCGTCCGGCGCGTTGCTCCCGGAGTTCTGGCCGACGAATGTCAGGCCGATCCCGATCACGATCGGCACCAGCGCCAGCAGACCCAGCACGGCGAGCGTGCGCGGCCGGTGGAAAATCCAGCGCAGCTCCGCGGCGATCAGCCGGAGCAACGGCACCGTGTCGTGTCCGGTCCGGCTCACCGGCACCGCGACCGCAGCGGCAGTCATGATTCCCCCTCAGTTTCTTCGCCAGCCGCCGATTCCCCTTCGGTCAGCCGCGCGAACAGGTCCTCCAGCCCGGTCCGCGCCCGGGTCGCCTCGTGCACCTCGACGCCCGCTTGCACGAGCACCTGCAGCACCCTCGGCGAAGGCGTCGCGGTGAGGTCGACGCGGACGCCGTCCGGCGTCAGCCGGGCCCCGATCCGGTTCTCCCGCAACGTTTCCACCGCCTGCTCGGCGTCCGGGGTGCGCACCAGCAGCGCGGCGTTCCCCGACTCCAGCAGGTCCGACAGCTCGCCTTGCGCGACCACCGTGCCGGACTGCAGCACTGCCACGTGCGTACAGGTCGCTTCGACCTCAGCGAGCAGGTGCGAGGAAACCACCACGGTCACGCCGTCGGAGTGCAGATCGGCGATGATACGGCGGATCTCCCTGGTACCCGCCGGATCCAGACCGTTGGTGGGTTCGTCGAGCACGACCATCCGGCGCGGCACCAGCAGCGCGCTCGCCAAGCCGAGCCGCTGCTTCATACCGAGCGAATAGCCCTTGTACCGGCGGCGCGCGGCGACCGACAGCCCGACCCGGTCCAGCGCGGAGTCGACCGCGCCGGGGATCGCGGACGAAGCCAGCCGGGGTTCGGCGGCGGCGAACCGCAGCAGGTTGTCGCGTCCGGAGAGGAACGGGTGGAAGCCCGGCCCCTCGACCAGCGCGCCGACGTCCGGCAGCGCGTGCGCGGACTCCTCCGGCATCTTCCGGCCGAGCAGTTCGACCTCGCCCGCGGTCGGGCGGACGAGCCCGAGCAGCATCCGGATCGTGGTCGTCTTGCCCGAACCGTTGGGCCCGAGCATGCCGAGCACGGCGCCCTCGGGAACGTCCAGGTCCACGTGGTCCACCGCGACCGTGCTGCGGTAGACCTTGCGCACCCCTCGGGTGCGCGCGGCCAGCGGGACCGCCGGGGCGGGCACCTCGTCCGAGATGCCCGCCCCGGTTTCGACCACGATGCTGGTCACTTGGCGCCCAGCGCTTCGTAGAGCACCTGCTCCGGGACCGCGCCGGCGGCGAACCGGCCGTCGTCGGTCAGTACCGCGCCGCCCACCTTCGTGGTGAAGAGGTAGCCGCTGCCCCACGGGCCGTTGACCCGCTTGGCGAACCGGCTCAGCATCTTCTGCACGTCCGCGCCGCCCTTTTCGTCACCCTGCGCCTGCTTGGGCTTCATCAGGTCCGCGGGCACCTTGCCGGTGACGACGGTGTCCCACCCGTCGCCGACGAACTTGGTCGCCTGCTTGGCCTCGTTCGCGAGCGCCTTGTCGCGGTCGTCGATCTTGGCCTGCTTCTCGGTCACCTTCGCGCCCTTGGGCGGGGTGAAGGCGAACAGGTCCGGCGACTGGTCGGCGAACTCGATCTTGCTGAACGCCAGCTCCAGCGCCGGGGCGGTGGTTCCGTTGCTCAGCACCGAAAGCCGCAGCGGCATCCGGGTCTGCGAGTCGACCGCGACGCGGATCTCGCGCAGCAGCGTGCGTTCGGTCGGCTTCGGCGTGAGGACCAGCTCGTACGCCGGGCGGTCGGCGACCGTCGCCGTGCCGTCGACCGCGACGTTGCTGCTCTCGCGCACCTTGGCCAGCAGTTCCTTGGCCGTGGTGGACGGGTCGGCGGCCTGGCCCTCGGTCGAATTGTGCTTGGTCGCGACGTCCGCCGGGATCGTGGTCTTGGTGGCGCTGTTGGTCTTGGAGTCGTAGTCCCACACGGTGTTGCCGTTGTGGACGATCGTCTCCTGCGTCTGCCCCTTGGTCAGCGACACCTTCGTCTTGCCGTCGCCGCCGCTGAACACCTGCGCCGAGTCGATGCCCAGCGCGCCCGCTCCCGGGATCGCGCCGGTCGCCATCTTCGGCAGGCCGAGGTCGTTGCTCACCGTCACCGTGCCGTCGAACGACACCGGCTTCGCGGTGGCCACCGACTGGACCAAGTCCTCCGCGCTGACCTGTGGCAGCTTCGGCGCGTCCCCCGCCGAGGCAGGCATCGCCACGACAACCAGTCCCCCGACACCGAGCGCGGTGCCGACGACGGCCGCTGTGATGGCCTTCTTCTTCGGATCCATCTCGTCTCTCCCTGTGTTCCCGGGCTCTGGTGGGCCCGGCTCCCGGTGCAGACGTTCCCCCGCCGAGGCTGAGATACCCCTGAATGTTCGGCCCGGCTAGCTGAGATCGCACTGAGAGTACGCGCGTCAACTGCACAAACCGGCCATGATGAGGATCGTGAAACCTCGGGTGCTGGTGGTCGACGACGAACCTGGCGTGCGCAAGGCGCTGCAGCGCGGCCTGCGCGCGGAGAACATGGACGTGGTCACCGCCGCGGACGGGCCGACCGGGCTGCAGCTCGCGCGGACCGGTTCGTTCGACGTCGTGCTGCTGGACATCATGCTGCCCGGCTTGTCCGGCTATCGCGTGCTGGAACGGCTGCGCGCGGAGAACGTGACCACGCCGGTGCTGCTGGTGTCCGCGAAGGACGGCGAGATCGACCAGGCCGACGGCCTCGACCTCGGCGCCGACGGTTACCTCGTGAAGCCGTTCTCGTTCGTCGTGCTGGTCGCCCAGGTGCGGGCGGTGCTGCGCCGTGCCGGGCCGGACGCGTCACGCGGTGCGCTGAAACTCGGTGCGCTGGAGGTCGACCGGGCGTTGCGGCAGGTCCGCTGGGACGGTCAGGAAGTGCCGTTGAGCCCGCGCGAGTTCGGCTTGCTGGAGGTGCTCGTCGGCCGTTCCGGGACGGTCGTGACGAAGGACGAGCTGCTGCGCGCGGTGTGGGGCGAGGAGCAGGCCGTCACGCGGAATCTCGTTGAGGTGTATGTGGGTTACGTGCGGCGCAAGCTCGACGCGGTCGGCGCGGGCTCGATCCTGCGGACGGTGCGCGGGCACGGCTATCTCGCCTCCGACGACCAGCTCGACGAGGTCAGGTGACCGGCTCGCCGTCGTCGTGGTGGAGCGGTCGTTCGCTGCAGGTCCGGATCACCGTGCTGGCCGCGGCGATCACCCTCGGCTGCCTGCTCGGCCTCGCCGCGCTGGCGGCCAACAAGCTCGACCCGCTGCTCACTGACTCGGTCGACGAGGAGCTGACCGCCGCGCTCGTCCCGGCGGCCGGTGCGGTCTCCACCGGCACGCCGTTGACCTCGGCGGACCCGGTTTCCGTGCGGGTGCTGGACATTTCCGGCGCTCCGGTCGACGGCCAAGCCCGGCCGAAACTGACCGAGCCGGAGGTCTCGCAGCTCAAGGCGGGTTTGCCGGTGCAGTCCGACGGATCGCGCTGGCGCGGCCAGGTGGTCAGCACGCCGAACGGCAGCCAGCGGCTGGTCGTGGCCGGGGCCGGGCTGGTCGGATTCGCCGCCGCAGTGCATTACGGCGGGCTGTGGCTGGTCGTGGTCGCGCTGGTCGGCGCGCTGGTGGCGGGCCTGGCGACCTGGCTGGTCGTTCGGCTCGCGCTGCGGCCGGTGGCTCGGATGCGCGGGCTGGTGCGCGCGCTGCCTCCGGGGTCCCGGCTGCCGCTGCCGACGTCGCACGACGAAATGCGCGCGCTGGCGGAGGAATTCAACGCACTGCTCGAACGTCAGGAAGAGGTCAGCCAGCGGCTGCGCAGGTTCACCGGCGACGCGGCGCACGAGCTGCGCTCGCCGGTCGCGTCGATCCGCGTGCAGGCCGAGGTGGCCGTGACGAATCCCGATCCGGAGCTGTCGCAGGAGACGCTCTCGGACATCCTCGAGGAGTCCGAGCGGCTGTCCGGCCTGCTCGACGGCCTGCTCACGCTGGCTCGCTCCGACGCCGGCGAGGTGCCGCCCGCGGAACCGGTCGAGGTGGTGTCCGAGGTCCGCGCGGCCGTGCGGCGGCTGCCGTCCGGGACGCCGAACACGCGGGTGAGCAGCGCGGTGGCGCAGGCTTGGGCGTCGGCGGCGCACCAGGAGGTCGAACTGGTGCTGGACAACCTGCTGCGCAACGCCTGCCGGTACGCGTCCGGGCAGATCGTGGTGTCCGTGCTGGCCTCGCGGTCGAAGGTCCGAGTCGTGGTGGACGACGACGGTCCCGGCATCGCGGCCGAGCACCGGAGCAAGGTGTTCGACCGGTTCTATCGGGTGTCCGACGACCGCGCGCGCTCGTCCGGCGGAACCGGGCTGGGCCTGGCGATGGTCGCCGAAACGGTGCGCCGCCGAGGCGGCCAGGTCCGGGTCGGCGAGTCGCCCGACGGCGGCGCGCGGTTCGAGGTCACCTGGCGGGCGGGAGCGGACCGGTGAATCCGGTGGGGGAGACTGGGCGCATGGACGCGGTCATCGTCGGGGCGGCACTGGTGCGCGACGGCAAGCTTCTTGCCCAGCAACGAGCTTGGCCGCCGCATCACGCGGGCCAGTGGGAGCTGCCGGGCGGGCGCGTCGAAGAGGGCGAGACCGAAGCCTTCGCGCTGGCCCGGGAATGCCACGAGGAACTGGACGTGGTGGTCACCGTCGGCGACCGCGTCGGCCCGGAGATCCCGCTGCCGGGCGGAAAAGTGCTGCGCGTGTACTCCGCCGCGCTGCTTTCTCCCGGCGACGAGCCGCGAGCGGTCGAACACACCGCCCTGCGCTGGGTCGGACACGACGAACTGGACGATCTGGACTGGCTTCCGGCGGACCGGGATCTGCTGCCCGCACTGCATGCCCTCGTGAGTGCCGGTTCCGAGTAGAACCGGCACTCACGAGGCCCTTCAAGCAGCCCCGACCATCCGCAACGCCGCGGACACCCGGTGCGAACTGCGATCGATCGCCCGCTCCGCACCCGCCTTGCGGACCCGCTCCAGCTCGGTGACGTCGTCGAGCAACGCGCGCGTGCCTTCCCTAACCGGACGCAACTCCTCGATCACCGCGTCGGCGACTGTGTCCTTGAGCACGCCGTACGACGGATACTTGTCCGCGAGCTCCGCAGGCTCGCCGCCCACGCAAGCAGCCAGGATCTCCAGCAAATTCGCGATCCCCGGCCGGTTCTCCGGGTCGTACGCGGGCACCGAGTCCCCGTCCGTCTGAGCCTTGCGGATCTTGCGCCGAATCTGATCCGGCTCGTCCAGGACGAACACCACGCCCACGGAATTCTGCGCGGACTTGGACATCTTCCGCGTCGGCTCGGCCAGATCCTTCACCCGCGCCCCGGCAGGCGGCAACGTCGCCTCCGGCACCACGAACACCTCGCCGTACGTGGAGTTGAACCGCCGAGCAAGCGTGCGAGCCAACTCGACATGCTGCCGCTGATCCTCGCCAACCGGCACTTCATCCGCGCCCTGTAACAGAATGTCGGCCGCCATCAACACCGGATAAGTGAGCAAACTGAGCCGAACTCCCGCTTGCCCCTTGGATTTCTCCTTGAACTGGATCATCCGCGCCGCCTCGCCGTACGAGCACGTGCACTCCAAAACCCAGGTCAACGCCCCGAGCTCCCGAGCAAGATCAGACTGCACGAACACCCGCTCCGGCGCGATCCCCGCAGCCACCAGCACGGCCAGCTGCTCGGTCGCCAACGACCGCAACCTCGCCGGATTGTGCGCGGTAGTCATCGCATGGAGATCGGACACGAAGTACAGATCGTCCGCCCCGCCCTCAGCCGCCCACCGCCGCAACGCGCCGAGGTGGTTGCCGAGCTGAACGTGACCGGACGGTGTGATGCCGGACAGCTGGACCATTGGATTTCCCTCTCCCTAGGACTTTCGGACCCGGGAGCGGACACAAAAAAGCCGCCCACCGGGGCGGCCTTCGCTGGTTTTTCAGCGCAGAGCAAGCGGGCCGCCAACGGGCGGCCACCACTGAGTGCTCTGGAAACGCATGCGGCGAGCCTAGCACCGGACTACGGTTCGAACCATGTTCGTCGTCGTGCTCACGTACATCGTTCCGCTAGCGGAAATCGACCGCGCCCTCCCAGCCCACAACGAGTGGCTCACGAAGCAGTACGAAGACGGCCACTTCCTAGCGTCGGGCGGCCAAAAACCCCGCACCGGCGGCGTGCTGATCACCCGCCCCATGGAACGCGCGCGACTGGACGCGATCCTGGCCACCGACCCCTTCGCGATCGCCCAGTTGGCGACCTACGAAATCATCCAGTTCCAGCCCACCAGGACGTCCCCGGAACTGAACCTGGTGAACGAACTCCTGGACAACAACTAGCGAATTCCGTGAGGGCCACCCTCGCGGACTCTGAGTCCCTGAAGGTTCCCCTCACGACCTTCGGAGGTCCGTGAGGGGCTCCTTCACGGACTTAGATTCCAATGCCAGGGACTTAAGCCGCGTGACCTCGGCTCGCTGACCGTCCACAAAGGACGCTAACAATGCCGAAATGCCCGATTTGTCACCATGTGGCCGGGTCTTGAAGTCCTCACGGACGCCTGGCCCCGCCCAGGTCCTCCGACCTGGGCAAACCGCGTTCGCAGCGCCGCCTTAAGTCCCTGGCATTGGACTTAGATTCCCTCAAGGAGCCCTTCACGGACCGCCCGTTCACGGGACCGCCCCGGCATGGGCTGCCCCGTTCTGGTGCCGGCGGGATGCGCCCCAATGCCACATTGGGTGCGTCTGACGCACCCAATGTGGCGTTCGGTGCGTCGCATGCACCCAATGCCACATTGGGGCGCTAGCCCAGGCCCACCCGCGAACCGCAGCCCGTGCATCCGACCGCTCAAACCGAAGCCGATGCACCCGGCCAGCGTTGCACCCACACCACCTCCGCACCCCGATACGAAGCCAAAATGCGGTCTGAGGGTGCTTGTCAAGGCATCTTTCCAGCCTTGACAACCACCCTCAGACCGTCATCACAATCAAGTTTCGGGGTGCCCCACGCAACCAACGTGCGCAATGTCGCCGCCAGGCGACGAGCCACAACGGAAGGCCTCAAGCAGCCTTCTCCACCTGCTTCTTAGCCTTCTTCAACGCCAAAACCGGACACTTCTTGCACCGGTCCTTCGACCGGCAGCACTTCTTCTTGACCTTCCCGGCCTTCATCAGCTTCCGCACCACAGTCCGGGGATCATCCGCGTGCTTCTTGCCCACCGCACACTCCTCAACCCGGCTGCGACAACACCCACAAGGTTAGGTGAGCCTAACCGATCATGGGGCGTGGCGCTCCTCACACCAACCCAACAGGTATCCTGGTTGAAGTCCGCGTGTGGCCAAAGCCGGTCAGCGAGAGCCGGTCGCAGTGTCCGGCGCCCGTCATCCCGACCCGCCGCGCGGTGCCACCCGCCTTTTTCTTCGAAGTTCAGGAGTCTTCGCGTGCCCGCAGCCAGCGCCACCGCGGTCGAAACCGGCCGCGCGTCCGGCAAGACCCGGCCCGACCTGCGCAACGTCGCGATCGTCGCCCACGTCGACCACGGCAAGACCACCCTGGTCGACGCCATGCTCCGTCAGTCCGGCGCCTTCGCCGAACGCGCCGAGCTGGTCGACCGCGTGATGGACTCCGGTGAGCTCGAGCGGGAAAAGGGCATCACCATTCTCGCGAAGAACACCTCCATCCACCGTCAGACCGCCGACGGCACGGTCACCATCAACGTGATCGACACCCCGGGCCACGCCGACTTCGGCGGCGAGGTCGAGCGCGGCCTCTCCATGGTCGACGGCGTCGTGCTGCTGGTCGACGCGAGCGAGGGCCCGCTCCCGCAGACCCGCTTCGTGCTGCGCAAGACGCTCGAGGCGAAGCTGCCGGTGATCCTGCTGGTCAACAAGGTCGACCGGCCGGATGCGCGGATCTCCGAGGTCGTCGAGGAGACCCACGACCTGCTGCTCGACCTGGCGGGCGACATCGAGGACGCCGACCTCGACGCGATCCTCGACCTCCCCGTCGTCTACGCCTCCGCGCGCGCCGGCAAGGCGTCGCTGGAGCAGCCCGAGGATGGCGGCCTTCCCGACAGCGAGAACCTCGACCCGCTGTTCGAGACCCTGCTCCAGCACGTCCCGGCCCCGGCCGCGGACCTGGACGCCCCGCTGCAGGCGCTCGTCACCAACCTCGACGCGTCGAACTTCCTCGGCCGCATCGCGCTGATCCGCATCCACGCCGGCAAGCTGCGCAAGGGCCAGACCGTGGCCTGGATGCGCGAGGACGGCACCGTGCAGAACGTCCGGATCTCGGAGCTGCTCGTCACCGAGGCGCTCACCCGCGTCCCGGCGGCCGAGGCCAGCGCCGGCGAACTGGTCGCGATCGCGGGCATCCCGGACATCACCATCGGCGACACCCTCGCCGACGCGGAGAACCCGGTCGCGCTGCCGCGGATCACCGTGGACGAGCCCGCCATCTCGATGACCATCGGCGTCAACACCTCGCCGCTGGCCGGGCGCAACGGCGGCGACAAGGTCACCGCGCGGCTGGTCAAGGCCCGCCTCGACCAGGAGCTGATCGGCAACGTCTCGATCCGCGTCCTGCCGACCGAGCGCCCGGACACCTGGGAGGTGCAGGGCCGAGGCGAGCTGGCGCTGGCCATCCTGGTCGAGCAGATGCGCCGCGAGGGCTTCGAGCTGACCGTCGGCAAGCCGCAGGTGGTGCTGCGCACGATCGACGGCAAGCTGCACGAGCCGTTCGAGCGGCTGTACATCGACTCGCCCGAGGAGCACCTCGGCGCGATCACGCAGCTGCTCGCGTCCCGCAAGGGCCGCATGGAGGACATGAGCGGCAACGGCACCGGCCGGATCAAGCTGGTCTACGTGCTGCCGTCGCGCGGCCTCATCGGCTTCCGCACCGACTTCCTCACCGAAACCCGCGGCACCGGCATCGCGAACCACGTGTTCGAGGGCTACTTCCCGTGGGCGGGCGAGATCCGCACCCGGCACAGCGGTTCCTTGGTCGCAGACCGTTCGGGCCCGATCACCGCGTACGCGATGATCCAGCTCGCCGACCGCGGCACGTTCTTCGTCGAGCCCGGCGCGGAGGTGTACGAGGGCATGGTCGTGGGCGAGAACCCGCGGTTCGAGGACCTCGACATCAACATCACCAAGGAAAAGAAGCTCACCAACATGCGGCAGTCCTCGGCCGACGTGATGGAGACGCTGGCCCGCCCGCGCAAGCTCAGCCTCGAAGAGGCGTTGGAGTTCTGCGCGAGCGACGAATGCGTCGAGGTCGCGCCGGAGGTCGTGCGGGTCCGCAAGGTCACGCTCGACATCAACACCCGCGCCAAGGAGCGCTCGCGGGCCAAGAGCCGCGACAACAACAGCTGAACCTCGCGAAGGTGAAAAAGGGCGCCTCCCGTTCCGGGAGGCGCCCTTTCGCGTGAACCCCGGCAGCGGTTCGTGCGTCCACTCTTATGGCGGTATCCACTCCGATGTCACGGAGAGGCGGCCGATGTGGGAATCTCGATGCCGGCCCCCGCCCTGTCATGGCAGCATGTCCGCTCGGACCACGGAGCGCGGCGGGAACTTTCAGGAGGACGAGCGTGCGATTCGGACGCCGGCTGGGGCCGGTGCTCGCGCTGGCGGGAGTACTGCTCGCCGCGTGTTCGAACACCCCGCCGCCCCCGGTGGTCACGTCTGCTCCGCCGTCGAGCACGACCAGCGCGGCGGCGCTGTCGCAGATCGTGGTCGGCGTGGACGACGTGGTCGGCGGCTACAACCCGCACAGCATCGCGGACGCCTCGACGATCACCACAGCCCTGTCGCAACTGCTGCTGCCCTCGGTGTTCCGGCAGTCCGACGACGGCGCGCGCACCCTCGACAAGACGCTGATGGTCTCGGCCGAGGTCGTGTCGCAGGTGCCGTTCACGGTGAAGTACGTGATCCGCCCGGACGCCTCGTGGTCCGACGGGGCCCCGATCGCCACCGAGGACTTCATCTACCTCGCCAACGCGATGAAGACGAACCCCGGCGTGATCGACCCGGCGGGCTACCGGCTGATCTCGGACATCGAATCCCGCGACGGCGGCAAGGGCGTCGAGGTCACCTTCAGCAAGCCGTACCCGGCCTGGCAGACACTGTTCGACAATCTGCTGCCGCAGCACCTGCTCAAGGACTCGCCCGGCGGCTGGACGAACGCGCTCGCGACCAGCTTCCCCGCGGTAGCCGGTCCGTTCGCGATCAAGACCATCGACACCGCCCGCGGCGAAGCGACTCTCCAGCGCAACGACCGGTACTGGGAGAAGCCAGCCGCGGTCGACACGCTGATCCTGCGCCGCTCGGACGCGTCCGGCATCGCGACCGCCCTGCGCAGCGGCAACGACCAGTTTTCCTTGACCCACACCGATTCCACCGGCCTGCAGCTGCTGAACGACCTGGGCTCGGCGGTCCAGCTGCACACCGTGCCGCGCCCGCTGACCGCGTCGGTACTGCTGCGCCCGGTCAGCGCGACGCTGTCTGAACCCCAGGTTCGCGCGGGCATCGCCTCGCTGCTGGACCGCGGAAAGCTGATCTCCGCCGGAGCGAAGGGCGGCCCGTCCGCGACGCTGAAGGCGGACGCGCAGGTCCTCCCGCCCTCGGCGAAGGGCTACGCCGCAACCATTCCCGCTGGCCCGCCGTCGGCTCCGGACGCGACCAAGGCTGAGCAGTACTTCACCGCCGCCGGGTACAAGAAGGAAGCCGGCGTGTGGCGCAAGGGAAACAAGACGCTGTCGATCGTGCTCGCGTCGCCAGGGGAACAGGAACCGTACGCGTCGATCGCGAAGGAACTCGCCTCGGAGCTGGTCGCGGGCGGGATCGAGGTCAACCAGATCAAACCGCAGCCGCGCGACCTATACTCGTCGCTGCTGGCAATGCCGGTGGTGAACGGAAGACAACAGGCGAGCCCGGATTCGAACAGCACGGTGGGCGTCGACATCGCCGTAGTGGGCCAGCCAGTGGGCGGCGACCCGGCGACGGTCCTGGCGTCCAACTACGGCTGCGCGCCCGAACTGCCCCCCGCGGACAAGACCAAACCCGTGGTGCCGGCCAATCCCGCCGGACTGTGCGATCAGGGCCTGCAAGCGACGATCGACTCGGCGCTGACCGGCTCGGCGACGGTCACCGATTCGCTCAAGACGCTGGAATCGCAACTGTGGTCCCAGAATGTCGCGATCCCGCTGTTCCAGGAAGCCGAGACGTTGGCGGTAGGCAAGGGAATCTCCGGCCTGACGCCGGGTCCGCCGATGCAGGGCCCGTTCGGCTCCGCCGTGAACTGGACCCGCGGCGCCACCTGAGCCCGCCCCAATGTGGCATTGGGTGCGTGGGATGCACCGAACGCCACATTGGGGTTTTCTCGGTAGTGCGCAGGGTTCTCGCCCGGGCCGACGGGCCTGGCGCGCGATGCACGCGAAAGGTCCGTGAGGGGAACCCTCACGGACTCTGATTCCCTCAGGGTTCCCCTCACGGACCTTTCGCGGGAACCGAGCCACGCAGCCCGTCTCGCCAGGCGGTGCACCGCTGCAGCGATCCCGCCACCACACCGCACCACAGAGAAACCCCGTTGGGGGCGCAAGCCCCGCCGAACCGGTCGGACATGCGAAAAGGGGCCTCGCACAGGTAAGTGCGAGGCCCCTTTTCGTCCGGTGCGTCAGATCAGCTGCAGGCTTTCCGCGAAGTGGCAGGCCACCGGGTGCGCGTGGCCGCGGTCCACCAAGGCGGGTTCCTCCGTCTTGCACTTCTCGCGCCCGGCGTCGTCCAGCTGGTTGGCGAACTTCGGGCACCGGGTGCGGAACCGGCAGCCCGAGGGCGGGTTGGCCGGGCTGGGCACGTCACCGGTGATGACGATCCGCTGCCGCGTCCGCTCCTTGCGCGGGTCCGGCACCGGGATCGCCGAGATCAACGCCTGCGTGTACGGGTGCGCCGGAGTCTCGAACAGCTCCTCCGACGGCGCGGTCTCCACGATCTTGCCCAGGTACATCACCGCGATCCGGTCCGCCACGTGCCGCACCACCGAAAGGTCGTGCGAGACGAACAGGTACGACAAGCCGAGCTCCGCCTGCAGGTCCTTCAGCAGGTTGAGCACGCCGGCCTGGATCGAGACGTCCAGCGCGGACACCGGCTCGTCCAGCACCAGCACCTTCGGCTTCAACGCGAGCGCGCGGGCGATGCCGATGCGCTGGCGCTGACCGCCGGAGAACTCGTGCGGGAACCGGTTGCCGTGCTCGGGCCGCAGGCCGACGGTCTTCATCAGGTCGCGGACCTGCTGCTTGCCGCCGTTGTCGTACAGGCCGTGGATGCGCAGCGGTTCGGCGATGATCTCGTTCACCGGCAGCCGGGGGTCGACCGAGGCGTACGGGTCCTGGAACACGATCTGCATGCTGCGCCGCAGCCGCTGCAGTTCGCGCTTGCTCATCGTCGCGAGGTCTTTGCCCTCGTAGGTCACCTTGCCGCCGGTGAGCGGCTGCAGTGCCAGCGCGATCCGGGCCGTGGTCGACTTGCCGCAGCCGGATTCGCCGACCAGTGCGAGCGTCTCGTGCGGGTAGATGTCGAACGACACGTCCGACACCGCCTGCACCGCGCCCGAGACGCGGCGGATCAGGCCGCCGCCGCGGATCGGGAAGTGCTTCACCAGGTTCTGCGCGGAGAGGACGGGCTCCCGCGCCGTCGTGGCCTCGCTCATCGGTTCGTCTCCGTGTCGGTCGCGGCGGCGTCCACGGCGACCGGGACGGCCGCCGCGTCGGCCGAGGTGGCGCTGAACAGCTCGGCCGGGTCCTTCCCGACGACCTGCTCGGTGAAGTGACAGGCCGCGTGCTGGCCGTTCGGACCCGCGACGAGCTCAGGCTCCTCCTCGTCGCAGATCGGCTGGGACAACGGGCAGCGCGGGCTGAACGGGCAGCCCGGCGGCATGTTCTGCGTCGCGGGCGGCGAACCGGTGATCGGCGTGAGCCGTTCGGTCTTCACGTCCAGTCGCGGCAGGCTGCCGAGCAGGCCCAGCGTGTACGGCATGCGCGGGTTGTAGAAGATGTCGTCGACCGTGCCGGACTCGACGACCTTGCCCGCGTACATCACGTGCACCCGGTCCGCCTGGCCCGCGATCACGCCGAGGTCGTGCGTGATCAGCACCATCGCCGCGCCGGTTTCCTTCTGCGCGGCCTGCAGCGCCTCGAGGATCTGCGCCTGCACCGTCACGTCGAGCGCGGTGGTCGGCTCGTCCGCGATGATCACGTCCGGGTTGTTGGCCATCGCGATCGCGATCACGACGCGCTGGCGCATGCCGCCCGACAGCTGGTGCGGGTACTCGTCCGCGCGCTGCGTCGGGTTCGGGATGCGGACCAGGTCGAGCAGTTCGATGGCCTGCTTCTTCGCGACGTCCTTGCGCACGTCGTGGTGCGCGGTGATCGCCTCGGCGATCTGGTCGCCCACGGTGTACACCGGGTTCAGCGACGTCATCGGGTCCTGGAAGACCATCGCGATGCCCTTGCCGCGGACCTTGTTCAGTTCCTTCTCGTTGCACTTCAGCAGGTCTTTCCCGCCGAACCGGATCGAGCCGGACACCTTCGCGGTCTTCGGCAGCAGGCCCATCACCGCGAGCGAGGTGACCGATTTCCCGGAGCCGGATTCGCCGACGATGCCGAGCACCTCGCCGCGACGGAGCTGGTAGTTCACGCCGCGCACGGCGCTGACCACGCCCTCGCTGGTCGGGAACTGCACGGTCAGGTCCTCAACGACGAGGACGGGATCGCCGCCGCGTCCGTCGGAGACGTTCTGGGTCATGCGCGCACCTTCGTCTGCTGGGGGTCGAACGCGTCCCGCAGGCCGTCCCCGATGAAGTTGATCGTCAGTGCGATCAGGATGATGAAAATGCCCGGGAAGTAGAACAGCCACGGCCGCGTGTCGATCGCGGTCTGCGCGCTGCTCACCAGGAGGCCGAGCGAGGTGTCCGGCGGCTGCACGCCGAAGCCCAGGAACGACAGCGCCGTCTCGAGCAGGATGGCGATCGACACGAGGATCGTCAGGTTGACGATGATCGCGCCCAGTGCGTTGGGCACCAGGTGCCGGAAGATGATCCGGCTGTCGCTCGCGCCGAGCGCCTTCGACGCCTCGACGAACTCCTTCTCGCGCAAGGAAAGCACGACGCCGCGGGCCACCCGGGACACGTACGCCCAGTAGAGGCCGCCGATGACGACCGCGATCAGCCACCACGTGCCGCCGGACTGGTGGCCGAGCACCGCGGCGACCGCGAGCAGCGGCAGCGTGAGCACGAGGTCGGCGATGCGCATCAGGACCGTGTCGAGCCAGCCGCGGTAATACCCGGCGACCGAGCCCCACACAGTGCCCACGACGGTCGCGAAGATCGCGACGAGGATCGAGATCTGCAGCGAGATCTGGGTCCCGCGCATCACCTGCGCGAGGGTGTCGTGGCCGACCGCGTCGGTGCCGAACGGGTGGTCGCCCGAGGGCGGGGCCGAGTTCTGTTCGGTGATGGCTCCGGCGTCGTACTTCCAGATCGCCGCGCCCACGTAGGCGAACAGGATGATCAGCACGAACACGACGAGGCTGATCATCGCGAGCCGGTGCTGCAGGAACCGCCGGAAAACCAGCTGCGCCTGGCTGCGCTCCTTGACCGTGAACTCGCGTTCCGGCGCGCCCTTCGGGGTCTGCGGGTCGTCCGGAGCGAACCGAGCGCCGCCCAGCGTGGTGGGCGGAGTGGGGATTGCGTCGTTAGGCATAGCGGATCCTCGGGTCGAGCAGGCCGTAGAGCAGATCGGCGACCAAGTTGAGCAGGATGATGAACGTGGCCGCGATGAGAAGCCAGGCCTCCACCGCGTACACGTCGCTTCGCTTGATCGCGTCCAGCAGGAAAGCGCCCGCGCCCTGCCATTGGAACACGGTCTCGGTCACGACGGCGCCGCCGAGGATCGAGCCGATGTCGAGTGCGGTCACCGTGGTCAGCGGGATCAGCGCGTTGCGCAGCGCGTGCTTGCGCGTCACCGTCCAGCGCGGCAGGCCCTTGGCCCTCGCGAGGCGGACGTAATCGCTGTTGAGCACCTCGAGCATCGAGGCGCGCTGGTACCGGCTCCAGGCCGCGTAACTGGTCAGCGCCAGCGAGATCGTCGGCAGGATGAGGTGGCCGAGCACGTCGCCGAACTGGGCCCAGAACCCGCCCGCGGCGACCACCGACGAGGACCCGATGGTGTAGAAGACCTGGTCGCCGACCGTCGTGTTGATCGAGATGCCGATCTGCTTCAGCACCAGCGCGAACCAGAACGACGGCATCGACAGGAAGAGGAAGCCGAAGAAGGTCGCGGTGTAGTCGAACTTGGAGTACTGCCGCGACGCGCTGATCACGCCGATCAGCACGGCGAGGATCAGCGCCACCACCATGGCGAGCACGATCAGCCGCAGCGTCACGCCGAAGCGGCCGAACACCTCGCTGCCGATGTTCATGGTGGACTGGACCGAGGGGCCGAAATCACCGTGGAGCACGCCGGTGATCCAGTGCCAGTATCGCTCGAGAATCGGCTGGTCGAGATGCAGCCGGATGCGTTCGAGCTCGATGGTGCGAGGGGGCGGCGGCGGGTTTCTCGCGATCAGCGGGGTCAACGGGTTGGCCGAAAGCGACACCATCACGAAGACGACGAACGTCGACACGATGAGGATCGGCACCGAGACGAAAAGCCGGCGCAGTGCGAAGGCAAGCATGGAGGTCTTCCTGCTCTGGACGGTGTTCTGCCGGCGCCCGCCGCTCGTGGTGGCAGGGCCTTGGCGACGTAACGGGGCAATCGTGGTGTTCGGGAACTAAAAGGGCATTCGTTCGCGGATACGGTGAAGGGCCGGCAGCTTCGGCCGGCCCTTCACCGGGTGTCCCGCGGGAATCTACCGGTCGTTGATCACTTCCGGATGCCCCACTCCGACATGTTGTACACCGGAGCGTCGAGCGTCGAGTTGTTGCGGATGTTCGCGATCTTGTCCGACGAGGCGATGAAGGTCGGCTTCTGGTACAGCGGAAGCACGTACGCGTCGTTGGTCATGAGCTGGTCGGCCTGGTTGAGCAGGTCCGCCGCCTTGGTCTGGTCGGGCTCGGCGCTGGCCTGGTCCATCAGGTCGTCGACCTGCTTGCTGGTGTACTTGCCGTAGTTGCTGCCCTGTCCGGTGCCCCACAGCTGCTTCGCGCCGCCGATCGCGAACGGCGAGGAGACCCACGCGAACACGATGACGTCGTAGTCGCCGCTGGTGGTGGTCTGGCCGAGGTCGTCGGTGGACTGGACCTTCACCTTGACGCCCAGCTGAGCCGCGGTCTGCGCGAACAGCTCGCACTCGTTCTGCCGGATCTGGTTGCCGACGGTGTAGCGGATGCGCAGCTCGGGGACGGCCTTGCCGCTCGGGTCCGACAGCTGGTTGTTGTTCAGCTTGTAGCCGGCGTCGGTCAGCATCTTCTTGGCCTTCTCGACGTCACCGGAACCCTGACCGGTCGAGCTCACCACGTCCTTGTAGCCCTCCTGCTGGGGCATGAAGTTGTGGTTGTTGAGCGGCTCGACCTTGTTGGTGAACTGGCCGACGGTCTTGGCGATCATGTCCTTGCGGTTGATCGCGGTGTAGAGGGCCTGGCGCAGCGTCTTGTCGCCGAGCGCCGGGCTCTTCAGGTTGAAGTCGAAGTGCTCCCAGGTCAGGCCGAGGCCGATGTACGAGGAGATGTTCGGCATGTTCTTGACCTGGTTGATCAGGTCGACCTGCGGCTGCGGGTAGATGACCTGCACTTCGTTGTTCTGCAGTGCGGTCGGTTCCTGCGTCGCGTCGGTGATGATGCGGAAGATGACGCTGTTCAGCTTCGGCTTCTCGCCCCAGTACTTCTCGTTCGGGACCTCGGTGATCGACTGGTTGTTGACGAACTTCGAGATCTTCCACGGGCCGCCCGACCAGGTCGGGAGGGTCGTGCCGAACCACTTGTAGGACGACGCGAGGCCGGCCGGGGTGTTGGTGTCGCCGTGCTGCTTGGCCAGGTGCGCCGGGTACATCGCGCCCGCCGAGCCCCAGAGCTTCTTCCAGTCGGTGAACGGCTTCGCGAGGGTGGCGGTCACCGTCTTGCCGCCGTCCGAGCCGACGACCGAGGTGACCTGGTCGTAGCCGGAGGTGTCGGCGGGGGAGCAGTCCGCGCAGTCCTTGCCGTTCTGCACTTTCCAGTTGTAGATGAAGTCGTCGGCCGACAGCGGCGTGCCGTCCGACCAGGACGCCTTCGGGTTGATCTTGTAGACGATCGTCTTCGGGTCCTTGAGATCGGCGGACTCGACGAAGTCCTTGTTCAGGACCGGCTTGAGGTCGGGCGTCGCGTAGAAGGTGTAGGGCAGGATGCCCTTGGTGACCATGCCCGTTTCGAAGACGTTGCCCTCGGCCGAGGTCACGTTCCAGTTCGGCACGTTCTTCTCGATCGCGAAGGTGACGTCGCCGCCGGTCTGCAGCTGATCGGCCTGCGCCGCGTTGCAGGTATTCGGGTTCTTGTCGCAGTCGGCGAATGCCTGCCCGGTCTGAACCGCGCTGTTGCCGCCTCCGCCACCACCGCATGCGGAGAGCAGAAGGGCCGCGCCCGCGACGAACGCGCCGAGTTTGGCGGCGCGCGACCTAGTCGTCACTAACATTCATTCTCCTTGCTCGACGCCGTCGCGGGTTTGCGAGGCGGCTCTTCCTGACGCGCAAGCACCGATCGGTATCGCGTTGCTCACCGTAGCCGTGAAACTTAGGCATTGGACAGACGGCAAACCTATCGATCCGGACACTCTCAGTGAGATCGTTGCGGAACAGATATCTCGTGCCCCCTGGTTGCACCGTGGTTTCCGCACTTGATCGACTACGGTTAGTAGTTGATCACGGAAATTCGGGACCGGTTCGGGTGGTGCTTCAGTCCAGTGGGCCGACCGGCCCGGCGGACAATAACCGCCCCGTTCCGTGTGCGGTACCCCAGCTAATGGAGTAGTCACACGGCCGCGACGAACCCGAAGTGACAAGAAATTGGTCCGATCTCGTGAAGCGAAAGAATGCGCCCGCCGCCGGGCACGGGCAGGACTGCCCGGACGGCGACCGGTACTCGGTGGGTGTTCCGAGCATCTTGCGTCCTTGCCCGCGCATTCCGAACCGCGGAACGTTCCGCGGAAGGGAACGCCCACGGTTCGGGACGCTGGTCCGACTTAGTGGGATGCCAATGCATTTTCCCGTGCACGCCGCGGATTCCATTCCGGAACGCCGCGCCGGGGGTCGGCGTCCCGGGCGCGGACGCGACGGTCACTAACCTGAGGGCGTGAAGCGGAAGCTGCTGCTGGTCCACGCGCACCCGGACGACGAAAGCATCGCCACCGGCGGGGTCATCGCGCGTTACGCGGCCGAGGGCGTCGAGGTGTGCGTCGTGACCTGCACGCTCGGCGAAGAGGGCGAAATCGTCCCGCCGCGGCTCGCGCGGCTCGTCGCGGCGGAGGCCGACCAGCTCGGCGGATACCGGTCCGGGGAAATGGCCGCCGCGGCCGCCGCGCTCGGCCTCGCCCGGCACGAGTACCTCGGCGGCATCGGCCGGTGGCGCGATTCGGGCATGGCGGGCACGCCCGCCGCCGGGCATCCGCGGGCGTTCACCGGCGGTTCGGCGGCGGAGCAGACCGCTCAGCTGCGCGAACTCATCGACGACTTCGCCCCGCAGGTGGTCGTCACCTATGACTCCTTCGGCGGCTACGGCCATCCCGACCACATCCGCGCGCACGAGATCACCATGGCGGCGGCTCCGGACGCCCCGTCGGTCGAGCGGGTCTTCCACGTGGTCCAGTCCGAGGCCGCGCTCACCGTCGGCCTCGCCGAACTGCGCGCCGACGGGACATCACCGTTCCGGGTGGCCGCCGACGGCGAGCTTCCGTCCACTCCGGACGGCAAGATCACCACCGTGGTCGACATCTCCGCGCACCGGCAGGCGAAGCTGGCGGCACTGCGCGCGCACGAAACCCAGCTGACCGTGGTCGACGGCGGGGTCGCGCACTTCGCGCTCACCAACAGCATCGCGCAGCCGATCCCGTCCGCCGAGTACTTCGTGCTCGCCCGCGGCGACGCGCACGGCGCCGAGACCGATCTGTTCGGCGGGTGGTGACCGTGTCCGCCCCGCCCGCCCCGCTCACTCGGGACCAGTGGCTGATGCTGGTGCTGCTGGCGTTCGACGCGGTCGTGCTGGCGCTGCTCGAACTGTTCTTCCTCCCGCTGCGGCTCGGCCCGCTCGGCGAGGTGCCGATGCCGGTCACCGCGCTCGTCGGAGCGGTCACCACGCCGTGGCTCGTGCTGACCGCGGGGAAACTCGTCCGGCCCGGGCTGTCGTTCGTGCCGCTGCTGGTGTGGGTACTCGTCGTGTTCGGGGTCGGCCTGTTCGGTCCGGGCGGCGACGTCGTGCTCGTCCAGGACTGGCGCGCGCTGCTTTTGCTCGGCGCGAGCGCACTGCCCGCCGCGCTGGTCCTCGGCGGCGGGCTGGGACGGGCCGCGGCGAAGGGAGACACCCGTGTCTGAGGCCATTTCGGACCGTCAGGTCGTCGCGATTCTGCGCCCGTTCGTCCGCGCCTGCGCTCCGATGATCGACGCCCTGCGCGAGGCCGACCCGTTCGGTTTGCAGGCGCGGGCCCGGCGCGGCGAGGGCGAATTCTCCGACGCCGGGTTCAAGAAGAAAATGCTCCACGCGCTGACGACGGTGAAGGTGCCGGGCACCGCGGGCTGGGCGGCGATGGACATCGACCAGCGGGCGAGCTGGTGGGTCAACCGGGTCGGCAGGCTCACCTCGCTGCTGACCTCCATCCCCGGACTCGGCGGCGCGCTCGCCGACCGGCTGCCGGTGCAGGACACCCTCGGCGCCGCGTCGCAGGGGCTGGTGCTGTGCGCGATCGCGGGGGAGTACGGCGTGACCGACGTCGGCAGCCGCGTCCGGCTGATCGCCGCGGTGCTTTTCGAGCGGGACATCGACGCCGACCTCGCGGCGGGAGCCAGCCGCGACAAGTCCGCGCAGTCCGCAGAGGACAGTGAGACCGCGCGGCTCACCGAGGAACTCGACGAATCCCATCGCAAACACGGCAAGGTGACCGCGAAAGCCGTCGCCACCACCCTCTGGCACCTCGGCAAGTCGCTGTGGGGGATCACCGGCGAACTCGAGAAGCGCCCGCGCGGCCGGTGGTTCCATCGGGCACTCGGGATGCTGCCGGTGGTCGGCGCGGCGGGCGACTACCTCGGCGAGCGCTCCGGACTGAAAAAAGTATGGAAGCGCGCGCACGCCTGGCTCATGGCCCACCGGCAGTGGGCCTGAGCCCTCAGTGCCAGAACAGGAACGCGCTCTGCCCGATGAAGGCCGCGGACGCGTTGCCGCCGAGCGGTGCGTAGATGTGCCCGGCGATCGTCCAGAGCAGATCCGACACCGGCCGGAAAAGGAAGAACAGCGCGAACAGCACCAGCGGAGCCCACGGCCGCACCCGCGCGCCGAACGCCCGCGCCTGCGGGGAGAGGTACGGCTCGAGCGCGCCCCAGCCGTCCAGGCCCGGCACCGGGAGAATGTTGATCAGGAACGTCATCATCTGCAGCAGCGCGAGGTAGGACATCGCGTAGAAGAGGCCGGCCGCCATCGGGATCAGCATCGTCGCCAGGCACAGCGCGGCTCCGACGGCGAGGTTGCTGAGCGGGCCGGCCAGCGAGGTCCACGACGCGGTCGCGCGGTTGCGCAGCGCGCCGCGGTTGATCCACACCGCGCCGCCGGGCAGCGGGATGCCGCCGATCAGCAAGAAGATCAGCGGAAGCACGAAGGACAGGACGGGGTCGGCATAACGCCGGACGTCCAGCGAGAGGTACCCCTTGTGAGCGATCTCGTGATCACCGCCGCGGAAGGCGACGAAGGCGTGCCCGAACTCGTGGAGCGTCAGCGACGTCATCCAGCCGCCCGCGACGAGGAGCACGACGCCCGCGATGAACATCGGGTCGCGGGAACCGAGAAGAGTCGTGGAATCACCGTATGCGGCCAGGAAACCACCGGCGACGGCGACGGCGAGGATGCCGAGGAAGATCGGGCTCGGACGCACTGCTGATCTCTGCACCCCACCAGTCTTCCGTATGCCCGGTGTGAAGTCTTCGGCGTGTCCCCTTGCGCACCCGGGCACAGAGATCCCCCGAACTCGCTACTCGGCTTGACCTGGCCGACCTACACAGGTGTAATCACAGTGATGTCATTCGCTGTCGGAGGGGGCAGCGGGTGTCGTTTCACCACCGCCAGCCTGGGGAGTGCGTAGGAGCGAGGAGGCGGACGTGCGGTTGGAAGCGGACAACAGGGAATGGGGGCACGTCGTGGGTTGGGGAGAGAACCCGGAGCAGCAGCTCGGGGATCTGACCGACCTTTTCGACGTCCCCGAGGAGCAGGACTGGCAGGAGCGCGCCCTGTGCGCGCAGACCGACCCGGAGGCGTTCTTCCCCGAGAAGGGCGGCTCGACCCGCGAGGCCAAGCGGATTTGCCTTGGCTGCGAGGTCAAGGACGACTGTCTCGAGTATGCGCTGGCGCACGACGAGCGCTTCGGCATCTGGGGCGGACTGTCCGAACGGGAACGTCGCAAGCTGAAGAAACGGGCTGTCTAAACGGGTTTCGGTTCCCCCGGTCCGCGTGGACCGGGGGCGCGCCCCGCCGCCGTCGTGGCGGCGAGCCAGTGGTGCGGCCGGTGCGACGCGGCGGGGAGGGGAGCCCCCGCCGGAGTGTCGCCGGGCACATTCGACGGATTCGCGCGGCCTGATCCGACGGCGGGCGCGAGGGCAGAATTGCCGTCGCGGCGGCCGGAAATTTCGGTGCTGTGCCGTGGTTCTCTTTGTGATCTTCGTCTTCCGCTCACGAGATCCCCGGTGTGCCGCGGATCTCTCGCCTGGAACGAGTGCCGCCGGTTCTCGTTTGAGCGCGTCGTTCCGCGCTCGCGGAATTTCTCTTGGACTCCGTTGGTCCACGCGGTGGGATCCGCCGGGCGTGCGGCGTGGGCCGGTGCCCGCGGATCGGCGCAGGCCGTAGGGTGACCGCACCCATCGTCCCGTCCGAGCAGGAGCCGTTCTTGCCTCGCACCGTCGTTCCGCCCGCTGTGCGGACGTTGCCCGTTCTGGCCATTGTGGTCTGTCACGACGGCGAAGAATGGCTGCCGCTGGCGCTTTCCGCGTTGCGGCGCAGCACAGTCCGTCCGCGGCACGTGCTCGCCGTGGACACCGGATCTACCGACCGTACCCCGAAACTGCTCGCCGACGCAGCACAGCCGGGCGCGGCCGCCGAGGAGCCCGTGCTGTCCGGAGTTGTCACTCTGACGAGTGAAACCGGGTTCGCGGAGGCGGTCGCGGCGGCCGTCGCGCACGCGGTGGAACGGTGGGGCGACCCGGGAACGTGGCTGTGGGTGCTGCACGACGACTGCGCCCCCGAACCCGATTGCCTCGACCAGCTTGTCCGAGCGGCGGAGGAAAACCCGTCGGCGAAGGTGCTCGGGCCGCTCGGCACCGACTGGACCGACCCGCGGCTGATCGTCGAGGCCGGGCTGTCCACCGACGCCTCCGGACACCGCCAGCAGATGGCCGCGCCGGACGGCGAACCCACCGAGGTCCTCGCCGTCCCGAGCGCCGGATCGTTGGTGCAGCGGGAACTCTGGGACGCCCTCGACGGCTACGACGAGGACTTCCCGTTGCTGCGCGAGGATCTCGACTTCGGCTGGCGCGCCAACGCGGCCGGCTCGCTCGTGCTCTCGGTGCCGGCGGCGCGCGTCCGGCACGCCCGCGCCCTGTCCAACGGGCAACGCACTCCGGACGCCGCCGGGCGTCCGCTCGCCGCGCTCAACCGTGCGCACGGCCTGCGCGTCTTTCTGGTCAACTGCTCGACCCCGTCGTTCTGGTTCGGGCTCGTCCGGCTGCCGATCATGCTGGTGCTGCGCGCGTTCGTGTTCTTCGTGCTGCGCCGCACCACCGAGGCCGGTGCGGAACTGGCCGCGCTCGGATACCTGTGCGGGGGCAAGGGAAATCTCCGCGCGGCCCGTGCGCAGCGGCGGGACCAGCCGCGGCCGGGGACTGTCCGCGGGCTCTTCACGAGCCGGATCACGCGGCTGCGCAACGCAATCAGCGCCGGGGTGGTTGGACTCGTCCGGCGCGGGGTACAGAGTGATGTCGCCCTCGGGACGCTTCCGGAGAGCGTCGAGCAGGAGTCCGCGTGGATTCCGCCGGAGGCGCTCGCCGCGTCCGGTGCGCGTCCGGTCGGGCCGGACGCGTTGCCCGCTGGCGCGCTGCGCGGACTGAGCACTCGTGGCCGGGGGCTGCGTCGGCCCGGCACGGTTGTCGCGGTCACGCTGCCGGAAGCGCCGGTGTCCGAAGAGGACATTGAAGCGGTCGAGGAGACCGCGGCCCATCCGTCGCCGTCGCCCCGTCCGGAACCGGCCGCGCCGGAACCGGATCTGGTGTTCGTGGAGGTCAACCGGCGACGCGTGCTGGCCGCGACCGTCTTCGCTCCGCCGGTGGTGCTGGTCGTTCTGCTCACCGCGCTGGCTCTGGTGCTGAATCGCGGGCGGCTCGGGCTCGACCTGTGGGGCGGGCAGCTGCTGCCGGTCGGCGGGCTCGGCGAGATCTGGTCGACGTACCTGTCGCCGTGGCACTCGATCGCCGGCGGCACTGGTGCGCCCGCTCCCGCGACGCTGCCGGTGCTCGGGACGATCGGCGCGATCTTCGCTCCGATCGGCGGTCCGGCCGCGCTCGTTGCGATCCTGCTCATCGGCGACATCCCGCTCGCCGCGCTCAGCGCTTATGTCGCCACTCGCAAGCTTGCGGTGCGTCGTTGGGTGCGGGCCGCGGTTGCTGCGACGTACGCGTTGCTGCCTGCCGCTACCGCGTCGGTCGCGCAGGGGCGGCTTGATGTGGTTGTGGTGCATCTCGTGCTGCCGCTTGTGGTCGCGGGGATCGTTCGGCTGCTGACTCGGCCGGGTACGCGGTGGCTGCACGTGTCGGCGTTGTCGGCGTTCGGTGTCGCGTTGCTGGGGGCGTTTTCGCCGCTCGCGCACGGGCTTGCGCTGGTGGGGCTGCTGGTCGGGTTTGTGGTGCTGCCCGCGCCGTCCGGGCTGGCTCGGCGGGTGGCGTCGGTCGGGATTGTGGTGTTGTTGCCGCTGGTTCTGCTGCTGCCGTGGCCGACGGTGTTGCTGCGGCATCCGGAACTGTTGCTGCAAGGGCTTGGCGGTCCGGCCGCTCCGGCGTCGGCCACGGATCTTGCCGGGCTTACTCCAGGCGGTCCGGGGGCGTGGCCGATCGGGGTTGTCGTGTTGGCGGCGACGCTGGTCGCGCTCGTGGTTCGGCCGCGGAAGCAGGTCGTCGGCGGGCTGGCGCTTGCGGTGCTCGGGCTGATCGGCGTGGTTTTGGTTCGGCAGGTGCAGTTGACGCCGATGCAGGGCGGGGCGCCTGCGTCGGGGTACGCCGGGGTGCCGTTGCTCGTTGTCGGGGCTGGGTTGTTGTGGGCGGTGCTGGCCACTTGGCAGCGCGGTGGGTCGGCGATGCCTGCTGCTTGGTTGCCGAAGGTGCTGGCGGTGGCTGGGGTTGTGGTGGTCGCCGCGCTGGGGGTGGGGGCGGTCGCGACTGGGGCTGAGGGGCCGTTGACGGCGGCGGCTCGTCCGCAGTTGGCGCCTGAGGTGGCTGCGGACGTTGCGGCTACTGGGCGGGGCGTGCTGGACGTTAGCTCTGGGCAGGTTCGGCAGACCGGTGGCCGGTTGGCGCTTTTTGGGGATGATGAGCTTGCGCCGGTCAAGGGGTCGCCGGAGCGGTTGGCTGAGTGGCGGCGGGGGCTGGGGCAGGGGGATGTCGCGGCGCTGAAGCGGGTGTTCGCGGCTGCTGCGGCTTCTGGGGTGCAGTACGTGGTGTTGCCGTCGGGGACGGATGCGCGGGCGTTTGCCGCGGCGGTCAGTGATTTTGCCGCGGTGGCTGCGCCTATGGGGGATGGGCGGCCTACGTTGCGGTTGTTGCCCAAGGCTGGCGAGGTGGCCCTGATTTCGCCGGAGTTGGCTAAGCAGGCTGTCACTGGTGGGGGTGCGCCTGGGACCAATCCGGGGATCTCGCCGGTGGCGGCTCGGTTGCCGGATGTTCGGGTGCGGGCTTCCGAGGGGCCTACTGGGCGGTTGCTCGTGCTGGCGGCTGAGCAGGAGGCTGGGTGGCAGGCGAGTGTCAACGGGAAGGCCGTGCCGATTGTGCCTGCTTGGGGGCATCAGGTTGCGGTGTCTGTGCCTCCTCAGTCTTCGGAGGTTTCGGTGACTTTTCCGGGGACTGAGCGGGGGTTGTTGCTGTTGGTGCAGTTGGCCGCGGTGTTGTTTACGGCGTTGACTGCGATTCCGTCTCGGCGGCGGGAGTGACAGCTCGTCGCCTGGCGGCGACATCGCTGGTGGTTGCGTGGGGCACCCCGAAGGTTGATTGTGCTGACGGTTCGGGGGTGCTTGTCAAGGCGGGAAAGATGCCTTGACAAGCACCCCCGAACCGCAGAGAAGGCTTCGTATCGGGGTGCGGGGGAGGGGCTGGGTGCCTCGCTGGTTGGGCGCGTCGGCTGCGGTTCGCGGTGGCTGGGGCTAGCGCCCCAATGTGGCATTGGGTGCATGTGACGCACCGAACGCCACATTGGGTGCATCTGACGCACCCAATGCCGCATTGGGGCACATCCCGGCGAGCGGCAGGGCGGGGCGGTCCGTGAAGGGCCCCTTGAGGGAATCTAAGTCCGTGAAGGAGTCCCTCACAGCGGGCGGAAGGTCGTGAGGGGAACCCTGAGGGAATCTGAGTACGTGAGGGTGGCCCTCACGTACGGGGGGCCAGGGTCAGTCGCCTTCGATGACGTCTGGTTCTACGCCTAGGTAGCCTGCGACCTGCTCTACCAGGACGTCGTGAACGAGATCCGCCAGTTCTGACGGGTCCTTGGCGCGGGCTTCCAGGGGGCGTCGGTACAGGACGATCCTGGCCCGAGTGGGGAGGCCGGTCCGGTCGACACCGGCTGGGACCAGGCGCGATAGGGGGACTGCGCCGTCGTGCAGTACGCCGTCCGCGGGGGCCCGGCCGTCCATGCGGACTTCTGGGACGTCGTCTACCGCGACGTCCAGTTTTGTCAGTTCGTGCCGCCAGCGAGCCTCGATGGGCTCCAGGGCGTCCAGTACCAGTGCGTCGAAGCGCTCCGCGCGGCTCGCCGCTGCGGGCAGGGACGCTGGATAAAGCGTCCCGCGCAGGCCCCGGCCGTGCCGGTCCCTTCGCATTCGCTGCCGTTGTCGGTAGTCACGAGCCGTCGCCACCGTCCAAGTCTATGCGGTCGCCAGGGGAACGCGCGTGTCGCCGGTACTCGCTTGCGGCGACGCGCTATCGTTTCGGATCGTGCGGAGCGTACGGAAATGTTCGCGAACGGGTTGCCTCGAACCCGCTGTCGCCACGCTCACGTATGCCTACCAGGACTCGACCGCGGTCGTCGGACCGCTGGCCACCGCTTCCGAACCGCATTCTTACGACCTGTGCGAGGCCCACGCGCTGCGGCTGACCGTCCCGAAGGGCTGGGAAGTCGTCCGCCACGAGGGGGCCTTCGCCGCACCGGAGCAGTCCGCCGACGAGCTGACCGCGCTGGCCGAGGCGGTTCGCGAGGCCGGTCGCTCCGACGTCCCCGCGGCGCAGCCCGAGCCGGAAGGCCCCTCCGGCAGGCGCGGCCATCTGCGCGTCCTCCCGGGGCGCGCCTGAGCCGTCCTCCCGCCCGGTAGGCTTTCGCCCGCGGCGCGACTGGCGTCGCCACGGAACTAGCGGCGGGGAGAAGGCGTGCCAGACCTTTCGGGCATCGTGAAGGCCTACGACATTCGCGGCGTGGTCGGCGAGCAGCTGGACGCCGCCCTCGTCCGGGACTTCGGGGCCGCGTTCGCGCTGCTCATCAAGCCTGAGGCGCCGGCCGTGGTGATCGGCCACGACATGCGCGACTCTTCGCCGGACCTGGCCGCGGCGTTCGCCGACGGGGTCACCTCCCAGGGCCTCGACGTGGTGTCGATCGGCCTGGCCAGCACCGACCAGCTCTACTTCGCCTCCGGCTCGCTCAACCTGCCCGGCGCGATGTTCACCGCCAGCCACAACCCCGCGAAGTACAACGGCATCAAGATGTGCCGCGCCGGAGCTTCCCCGGTCGGGCAGGACACCGGCCTCGCCGAGATCCGCGACACCGTTGAGCAGGGCGTCCCCGCCTTCGACGGCCAGCGCGGCACCGTCTCCGAGCGCGATGTCCTCAGCGACTACGCCGCCTACCTGCGCAACCTCGTCGACCTGTCGGGGTCGCGGCCGCTCAAGGTCGTCGTCGACGCGGGCAACGGCATGGGCGGGCACACCGTCCCGACGGTCTTCGACGGGCTGCCGATCGACGTCGTGCCGATGTACTTCGAGCTCGACGGCACCTTCCCGAACCACGAGGCCAACCCGCTCGACCCGGCCAACATCGTCGACCTGCAGGCCAAGGTGCGCGAGGTCGGCGCGGACGCCGGGCTGGCGTTCGACGGCGACGCGGACCGCTGCTTCGTCGTCGACGAGCGCGGCGAGCCGGTTTCGCCGAGCGCGATCACCGCGCTGGTCGCGGTGCGCGAGCTGGCGAAGGAGCCGGGCGGGACGGTCATCCACAACCTGATCACGTCGAAGGGCGTGCCGGAGATCGTCTCCGAGCACGGTGGCAAGCCGGTGCGCACGCGCGTCGGGCACTCCTTCATCAAGGCCGAGATGGCCCGCACCGGGGCGATTTTCGGCGGCGAGCACTCCGCGCACTACTACTTCCGCGACTTCTGGCGCGCCGACACCGGCATGCTGGCCGCGCTGCACGTCCTCGCCGCGCTGGGCGAGCAGAACGGCCCGCTGTCCGCGCTCACCCAGGACTTCTCGCGCTACGCGGCGTCCGGCGAGATCAACTCGACGGTCGGCGACCAGGTCGCGCGGATGCTCGCGGTGAAGGACGCGTACGCGGGCAAGTCCGGCGTCGAGATCGACGAGCTGGACGGGCTCACCGTGCAGCTGCCCGGCGGCGCGTGGTTCAACCTGCGCCCCTCCAACACCGAACCGCTGCTGCGGCTCAACGTGGAGGCCGCCGACCGCGCCGCGGTCGAGGCGCTCACCGCCGAGGTGCTCGCCCTTGTCCGGGCCTGACCCGCTGGCGCCGGATTGTGTCCGGAAGGCGCCCTCAACACCCCAACGACGCGTGGTATGGAGGAACTATGGCCATCACGCTTGACGCCCAGCTGCTGGAGATCCTCGCGTGCCCGTCGCCGGATCACGCTCCGCTGCGTCCCGGAACGCCGGACGACGCCGAGGCGGACGCGCTGACCTGCACGGAATGCGGCCGGGTGTACCCGGTGCGCGACGGGATCCCGGTGCTGCTCCTTGACGAGGCGACGCTGCCCGGCTCGGCCGACCACGGCGACAGTGCTTGACCATGCTTGACGATTCCCTGCTCGACGACTCCGCGCGGCTGGCCGACGCCGACCGCACGGGGTTGCTGCGTGCCGCCGCGATGGCGGGCGCGCAGGTGCGGGCCACCGCCGAGGCGGCGGCCGAACTGGAGCTGAGCGACCGGCTGGACGTCGGGCGTCCGCGTTCGCTCGTGCTCATCGACCGGCCGGGGGTGAGCCGCACGCTCACCCGGCTGCTGGCCGCGCTGCTCGCGCCGTCGTGCCCGGTGCCGGTCGTGGTGGCCGAATCGGTACCGGCCTGGATCGGCGCGCTGGACGTGGTGTTCGCGCACACCGACGACGCGGGCGACCGCGAGCTGGCCGCTTCGCTGGAGCGCGCCGCCCGGTTCGGCGCGTCGGTGGTGCTGTCCTCGCCTGCGGACGGGCCGGTCGCGGCGTCGGTGGCGGGCAAGGGCGTGCTGCTCGCGCCGCGCGTGCCGGTGCCGCCGGAGCTGGCGTTCCCGCGCGGGCTGGCCGCCGGGCTGCTCACCGCGAACGCGCTCGGCCTGCTGGTCGCGGACGTGCAGGCGCTCGCCGACCAGTTGGACCTCGAAGCGGAGAAGGATTACCTGGCACGCGAGTCGTTCGCCAACCCGGCGAAGGCGCTCGCGCTGCGGGTCGCGGACCGGGTGCCGCTGCTGTGGGGGCTCGACCCGGTCGCGGTGGCGGTCGGCGAGCACGCGGCGCACGCGTTCGCCGCGCACGCCGCCCTGGTGTGCGACGTCGAGGACTACCGGCAGGCGCTCGCCCGCCCGGCTTTGCGCCGGGTCGCGCAATCAGGCGGCGTGGAGCGAGACATTTTCGCCGACCCGGACGACTCTCCTGGTGGAGTCGCGACGCGGGTGCTGCTGCTGTCGGTGCGGACCGGTCCGGCCACCGAGGCGGCCCGGTACCAAGCCGAGGAGTTCCTGCCGGGTGCGGACCTGATCGTGCCCGCCGAGGAGATCGAGGCAGACGAGATCGTCCGCGCCGCGGTGCTGGCGCTGCGGTTCGAGCTGGCCGCGGTGTACCTGGGGCTGGCGGCGGGCAGCATCGGCGGGGCCGGGAGATACGAACCGGCCTCCGCCTGAGGGAGCAGGGGGGGAACGCGGGCAGGCGGTTCCGCCGCCGCGTGCGTCGGCCCAGTGCCGACGGGAAGGATTGGGAGTTGACAGTGGAGCTGTTGCGCAACGCCGTACGGCCCTACGCCTGGGGATCGCGAACGGCCATCCCGCAGCTGCAGGGCCGTCCGGTGCCGGCGCCGCACCCCGAAGCCGAGCTGTGGATGGGAGCGCACCCGGGGGACCCGTCGCACGTGCTCGGCCCGGACGGCGCCGAACTGAGCCTGCTCGAACTCGTCGACGCCGATCCGGTCGGCCAGCTGGGCGAGGACTGCGCGCGGCGCTGGGGCAACCGGCTGCCGTTCCTGCTGAAGATCCTCGCCGCGGAAGAACCGCTGTCGATGCAGGCGCACCCGTCCGCGGCGCAGGCCGCCGAAGGCCACGCGCGCGAGGAGAAGCTGGGCATCCCGCGCGACGCCTCGAACCGGAACTACCCGGACCCGACGGCGAAGCCGGAGCTGGTCTGCGCGCTGACGGAGTTCCACGCGCTGGCCGGATTCCGCGACCCGAACCGCACGGTCAAGCTGCTGAAGGCGATCGAGACGCCCGGCTTGGGCAAGTACACCGGCCTGCTGGAAGCCCAACCGGACCCGGCGGGCCTGCGGGCTCTGTTCACCACCTGGATCACCCTGCCGCAGTCCGCGCTGGACGAACTGCTGCCGGAGGTGCTCGACGCGTGCGTCCGGCACGTCCAGGACCACGGCGAGTTCGCGACCGAATGCCGCACGATCCTGGAACTCGGCGAGACCCACCCGCGCGACGCCGGCGTGCTCGCCGCGCTGCTGCTCAACCGCCTGACCCTGCGCGCCGGCGAGGCGATCTACCTGCCTGCCGGGAACCTGCACCTGTACCTGCACGGCACCGCGGTGGAGATCCTGGCGAACTCGGACAACATCCTGCGTTGCGGGCTCACGCCGAAGCACGTGGACGTGCCGGAGCTGCTGCGCGTGGTCGACTTCGCGTGCGGGGAAATGCCCGTGCAGCACGGAGAATGCGCCGGACAGCGCATGGCGGTCTACCACACGGACGCCCCGGAATTCGAGCTGTCGCGGGTCGAATGGGCGGCTGAGGACAGTGCTGAGTTGGAGGTCGACTCGGCTGGGCCGCAGATCTTGCTGTGCACCGAAGGGGATCTTCTGGTGGTCGCCTCGGACGGGGAGCAGGTAGAGCTGCAGCGGGGGCAGTCGGTGTGGCTGCCTGCTGCCGATCCGGCGGTGCGGGTGCGGCCGTTGGCCGGGGTGCGGACGCAGCTGTTCCGGGCTACTGCGGGGACTTGCGAGTTGTGATCTGGCGTTAGGCGTTCAGCTCGGCGGACCAGGTTGCGAAGAAACGACGCAGTGCGGGGACCTCGGCGAGCGTGGTCGGCAAGTCCCGGTCTCCGAACGGGACAGCGAGGCGAGCATCTCTCTGAACACCGCGGTGTCGAAGCCCGGGTCCTGCTCGGCTGCACGAGTTAGCAGCAAGTCCTTCGGGTAGCTGGCGGATAGTGCGTACACGTCGGTGAAGTCGCGCGCTTCGGCGCGGTCGAAGAGTGCGACCACCTTTCGCCCCGCGAGTCCTCCCGGTCGAAGGTCGGACCCAGAAAGGTCAGCGTCGGCGGGAGATTGGGTGCCGCGTCGAGCGCAAGATCAACAACCAGGTTCTCCGGTCCGCGCACGACCATGCGGCAGAAGGTGGCGCTGTCGCGGATCCTGGCGACCTGCCAGCCACGAGCTTTCGCGGCGGATTCCAAAGCGTTCCGGGCAGCCGGTATATCTCCACGTCCGGGGCTGGCGAAGAAGTCGAGATCCTGTGTTGGCCGGGTAGTCAACTGTTGTGCGAGCAGGACCGCGCCCCCAGCGAGCAGGAAACCGTCGCTCTGCGCGAGCTCGAAGAAGAGTCGTGCGACGGCCACCTGGAATGCGGTCAGTCCTTCCGGCGCGGTCACGTTGCTGCCACTGGCCGGACGCTGTCGATGAGCGGAGCCCAGGCGGCTCGGACGTTCCGGGGGAGGACCAACTCCTCCCACAGGTCGATCAGCAGCGTGCCGTCGACGTACTCCGCGATGTGGTCGCCGGTGCCTTCCCGCAGCACGATCTCGTAGACCCGGGCTCGGTCCGCGCGCGAGCGGAGGTCGAAGCGACGTTCCGGTTCCGACCAATTGAGTTCGATCGGCAGGACGACCGTCGCGAAAGCTTTCTCAAGGGGCAGCCGGGGGAGGCTCGTGGGCACCGAAATCGATCGGCCGTTGGCAGTGAGTTCATGGAAGAGGAGCTGAGGTTCGAGGGTGAGTGTGAAGCCAGCCCCGGCGAGCAGGCGGGTGACGGTGTCCAGTGTGGGCGACTTCCGGCCCCTCTCGTACGCGGACAGGGTCGGACGCGATGTGCCTGCTCGCTCAGCCAGCTCTTGCTGGCTCAGGTCCGCAGCTTTGCGCGCCGTCGTGAGGAGTTCAGCTGTGTGCATCGTCGTCCTCGAATCTGGTATGTATCCGAAAGGATACCAGAACAAAGGTATCTGATCGGATACCTTAGCGAGGACGAGCGAGCCGGGCGGCAGCCCAGCGCTTCCCGCCGCCAAGGCTGCTCTAGGCTCCCACCGGGCAATTCGGGCGCGGAGCAGGGGAGCGGGAAGTGTCAGCTGGCGGGGGAACCAAGGCGATCATCGCGGCGCTCGCCGCCAATGCCGGGATCGCGGTGGCCAAGTTCGTCGGCTTCCTGGTCACCGGGTCGTCGTCGATGCTGGCGGAAGCGGTGCACTCGCTGGCCGACACGTCGAACCAGGGGTTGCTGCTGCTCGGGCAGAAGACCTCCAGGCGGCGCGCTACGCGGGAGCATCCGTTCGGGTTCGGCCGGGAGCGGTACTTCTACTCGTTCATCGTCGCGCTCATGCTCTTCACGCTCGGCGCGGCGTTCGCGCTGTACGAGGGCATTCACAAGATCATCGAGCCGCAGCCGCTGGATACGCCGGTGGTCGCGGTGGTCATTCTCCTCGTCGCGATCTGTCTCGAGGGCTACAGCTTCCTCACCGCGATGGGCGAATCGCGCAAGATCAAGGGCAACGTGAGCTGGTGGCGGTTCATCCGCCAGGCCAAGGAACCCGAGTTGCCGGTCGTGCTGCTGGAGGACTCCGGCGCGCTGCTCGGCCTCGTGTTCGCCTTGCTCGGCGTCGGATTGTCGGTGCTGACCGGCAACCCCGTTTTCGACGGCATCGGCACGGTCTTCATCGGCGCGCTGCTCGGCGTCATCGCGGTCATCCTGATCATCGAGATGAAGAGCCTGCTGATCGGCGAGGGCGCGACCGACACCGATCTCGCGACCATCGTGGACGAACTGGCCGCGGGCAAGGTCGAGCGGGTCATCCACATCCGCACCCAGTACCTCGGCCCGGACGAACTCCTCGTCGCCGCGAAGCTCGCGCTCGTGCCCGGTCTCGACACCGCCGCGATCGCCACCGCGATCGACGACGCCGAGGCCCGGGTACGCGCGAAAGTCCCCGTCGCGACCCTGATTTACCTGGAGCCCGACCTCGACCGCGAGACGCGCTGACTGTCCGGACAGCTGGCGCCCAACTGACACGCTAGGGTGGCGCCCGGTCCCCACGAAGGTCACCGCAGGAGGTCAACGTTGCCCGGCACTGGGTTGTGGCGCACCAAGTCAATCGAGCAGTCCATTTCGGACACCGATGAACCGGAGACGAAACTTCGCAGGAACCTGAGCGCCTGGGACCTCACGGTCTTCGGCGTCGCGGTGGTCATCGGCGCCGGCATCTTCACGCTCACCGCGCGCACGGCGGGCGACTTCGCCGGGCCGTCGGTGTCCGTCGCGTTCGTCATCGCCGCGATCGCCTGCGCGCTCGCCGCGCTGTGCTACGCCGAATTCGCTTCCACCGTCCCGGTCGCGGGCAGCGCGTACACGTTCTCCTACGCCACCTTCGGCGAGTTCATGGCGTGGATCATCGGCTGGGACCTGATCCTGGAACTGGCCGTCGGTGCCGCCGCGGTGGCCAAGGGCTGGTCGTCTTACCTGCAGACGGTGCTGGAGTACATCTTCGGCAAGGGCACCAAAACGTCGATCGATCTCGGCGGCGGTTTCGGCATCGACTGGGGCGCGTTCATCGTCGTCGCCGCGTTGGTGACGCTGCTGGTGCTCGGCACGAAGCTGTCGTCGCGGTTCTCGATGGTGATCACCGGCATCAAGGTCGCCGTCGTGCTGTTCGTGGTCATCCTCGGCATCTTCTACATCAAGTCGAGCAACTACACGCCGTTCGTCCCCGAGGGCAAGCCCGCCGGGTCCGGGTCGAGCGGTGTCGACCAGTCGCTGTTCTCGCTCATCGCGGGTGGCGGCAGCAGCACGTTCGGCATCTTCGGGCTGCTGGCCGGCGCGTCGATCGTGTTCTTCGCGTTCATCGGGTTCGACATCGTCGCGACCACCGCGGAGGAGACCCGCAACCCGCAGCGAGCCGTGCCGCGCGGCATTTTCGGCTCGCTGGCGATCGTGACCGTCCTGTACGTCGCGGTGTCGCTCGTGGTGGTCGGCATGACGCCCTACACCAACCTTTCGACGTCGGCGGGCGACGGCAGCCACAAGACGCTCGCCACCGCGTTCTCCGCGAACGGCGTCGACTGGGCCGCGAACATCATCTCCGTCGGCGCGCTGGCCGGTCTGACCACCGTCGTCATGGTCCTGATGCTCGGCCAGGTGCGGATCATCTTCGCGATGTCCCGCGACGGCCTCATGCCGCGTTCGCTGGCCAAGACGAGCGACCGCGGAACGCCGAAGCGCGCGACGATCGTGGTCGGCGCACTGGTCGCGGCGGGCGCGACGTTCTTCCCGGCCGACAAGCTCGAGGAAATGGTCAACGTCGGCACGCTGTTCGCGTTCATCCTCGTGTCCGCGGGCGTGCTGGTGCTGCGCAAGACCCGTCCGGACCTGACGCGCGCCTTCCGCGTGCCCGCCGTGTGGGTCATCGCGCCGCTGGCGATCCTGGCGTGCCTGTGGCTGATGCTGAACCTGACCGTGCTGACCTGGCTGCGGTTCGTCGTCTGGATGGTGATCGGCGTGGTCATCTACTTCGCCTACAGCCGGCGGAATTCGCTGCTCGGGAAGCGGCAGTCGGGGGTGGAGCAGGGCGGAGTGGTCTCCGAATCCGCGCCGCCGGTCGCAGACTGACCTTTTTTCGCTGCTCAGCGGCCCGTCGCCCAGTGTGGGCGGCGGGCCGTTTCGCGTGCGTGGTCACGGGCGCGCAACTCGCGGATTTCGGTTCGGACGGCGACTCGAACCCAGGGTGATCGGGCAACTGCGGGTGCGATACTCTCCGCGTCGTCTCCCTCTGACGGGTTAATCACTAGCGGGTAATTCGCGCGAACAGTGGTCGGGGTTCCTACGGAGGGTCGTGTTTTTCGCATGTGCTGTCCCCCGTTCGGATTTTCCTTCGAGGAGTAACTCCATGCCCATCCCCACCAAACTTCGCGCCGGGTTCGCCGTTGCCGCGGTCGCCGGGCTCGCCCTGCTCGGCTCGGCGACGGCGGCGTCCGCCTGCACCACCGGCGACGATCGCGGACACCCGGTTCCGGGTACGAAGATCACTGATTGCAGCAAGGTCGAGGGGGTCAGCGGCAGCAAACTCGACCAGGGCGACGTGAAGTTCACCGGCGGTGTCGGCGAGAAGACGCTGACGATCACGGAGACCGCTGAGGGCGTCACGGTCGAGGCGATCGTCGTCGTGGGTGGCGATGACGGGCATTCCGTTTACGTGCCGGGGAAGAAGAAGCTGCCCAAGGTGGCTCCTTGGAAGGATCTTGTCGCGCCGTATAACTACGACCGGTCGCAGCCGAAGATCGACCAGTGGTTTGTGTGCGGGACGAAGACTGCGCCGACTAAGCCGCCGGTTTCCGAGACGCCTACCACCTCGCCGGCCAAGCCGACTTCTTCCGCTCCCACTGCCGCGCCGACTTCGGCGCCGTCCAGTGTTTCTGCCGCTCCGACCACGACTAGCGCTCCGGCCGCGGTTCCTGCTGGGAATCAGAACGGGACCGGTGGCGGGCTGGCCAACACTGGGTTCGACAACGCTTGGCTGTTCTGGATTGCCGGGGTGTTGATTGTTGGCGGTGGCGCGTTGCTGGTGCTGTTGAAGTTGCGTCGTCGCGGGACGAATTGATTTTTGCGGGGTCTCTCGGCTCGTCGCCTGGCGGCGACATTGCCTCGGTTTGTTGAGAGGGCACCCCGAAGCTGATTGTGATGACGGACGGCGGGTGCTTGTCAAGGCGGGAAAGATGCCTTGACAAGCACCCGCCGTCCGCATTTCTGGCTTCGTATCGGGGTGCGGGGGTGGGGTGGGTGCTTGGTGGGTCGGGTGCATTGGCTGCGGTTTGGGCGGTGGGGGTAGCGCCCCAATGTGGCGTTGGGTGCATGCGACGCAACCAATGTGGCATTCGGTGCATCTGGCGCACCCAACGCCACATTGGGGCGCATCGCGGCGGCGATCAGGGGGCGGTCTGTGAAGGGGCCCTTGAGGGAATCAGATTCCCTCAAGGGGCCCCTCATGGACTGTCGAGGGAGTGAGGGGAACCCTGAGGGACTCAGAGTCTGTGAGGGTTCCCCTCACGGACATCGCGTGGGCTAGCGGGGGCGGGGAAGGTCGCCGAAGAGAGAACCTTGTTCGCCCAGGGTGCGGGCTCGGCCGTTGGGGCGGCCAAGGCCCGCGGCCATCGCGACTGCGTTGTCCCACTCCGGGTCGGCCAGGTACTCGGTGTGTTTGAGGACTCCGGGGGCCCAGCGGCTGCGGCCGTCGGGGGCGCGCAGGGGGTCGGGGACCCAGTGGTCGCCGCCCAGGATGAGGACTCCCGCGTCGTCCGGGGTCGCTTCCAGGGCTCCCCATTTGCCTTCCGGGAGGTAGCCCTCGCCCAGCAGATGGCCGCCGCTTGTTTGGTGCCGCCAGGTGGTTACGCCGCCGCCGAAGATGTCCGTTCCTCGGCACAGGGCGCGCCAGCGGCCGTCGAATGACGCGAACAGTTCGGCCAGCGAATCCTGCGGCAGGACTGCGGGGAAGGCGCGTTGGTAACCCCACTGCAGGGGCGAGCCGGCGGTGAGCAGGCCGACTCGGTCGCGTTCGTCCGGGGGGAGTTCGGCGGACAGTTGGGCGGCGGTCAGCACGGTCAGGATGCTGCCCAGGTTCAGGCCGGACAACACGACTCGGGTGCCGGGTTCGGCCAGGTGTTCCTTGACCCGGTCTGCCAGTTCGGGGACGACTTTGAGTGCGTAGCAAGGCGGTACGCCGGGGTGCGCGGCGCGCGGCCAGAAGGAGACGAGGTCCGCTAGGGCGCCCAGGTGGCGGCTGCGCTGGGGGGAGCGGGCCGCGGAGTAGACCACTCGCAGCAGACCGGCGGCCAGTGCGCCGAGCGCGAATACGCCGATCGCCGAGACTGTGGTGAACCAGTTGGGCTGCAGGTTGAAGCCGAACCGTACGACCAGCAGGGTGATCGCGCCGACGCACAGGCCCAGCGCGACGATCAACGCCAGGTGGTGCAGGTGACGGCGTTCCCAGGCGGAGCGGGCCCAGGCCCGGGCGGCGTCTTGTTCTTGCTGCTCGTCGTGTTCCATCAGTTCGACGATGGGCGGGACGCCGCGTCGGCGGCGGCGCAGCGGGACGCCGATGGCGTACCCGGCGATGGCGAGCAGGGCCATCAGGCCTAGCCCGCCGCCCCACAGGACGGTGACCAGGTCGTACGTCGTGGGCAGGGAAAGCTTTTCGGTGTGGAGCAGTTTTCGGACGGCGATCGCCAGTCCGGCGCCGAAACCGCCGCCGAGGAGTCCGGCCAAGGCGAGAACCGGGGCCGCAGCCCAGCCGCCGAGCCATGGGCGAAGACGGCGTGGGCGGTCGCGCCAAGCGGAGCGGGCCAGCAGCGCGGACGGGATCAGCGCTAGGGCGAACAGCAACGTGACCACCAGCAGGGAGCCGCCGAGGCCTTCGACGGTGTTGTCGACGCCGGGGAGCCGGTTGTCGACCGGCTTGGCCAGCACAGCGGCGAAGATGACCAGCAGCGTCGCGAAGGTGATCAGGCTTCGGCGCGCGATGGTGCCGGTGTCGCTGCCGATCGCGCCGCCGATCAGGACCGCGAGGACCAGCGCGAGGGTGCAGATCCACCCGACCAGTTCCGGGATTTTCGTGGGCACCTGAAACGGCCCGCCCAGCAAGAGCAAGGCGATGCAGGCGAGTGCGGCGACGGCGTGCGTCGCGGACATTCCGGGCGCTTCCGGATCCGCGCGCAACCGCAGCGGGACGCCTTTGCGGCCGGGACGGTCGGGCGGGCGGACCCGCCAGTTCGTGGACGAGATCCGGTGCAGCGCGTAGACCAGGGACAGGAGCACTGCCACGCCGACACCGATGCGCAGCGGTCCCTTGCGCAGTTCCGGGGCCACCCAGGTCAGGCAAGCCCGTCCAGGTGCGAGGCATTGCGTCGCGACGAGGTCCAGCACGGCCGCCGCGACCTGGCTGACCAGCAGCATGGTGAGCAGCACCGAGGCGATCCGCAGCAGGCCGCGGCACAGGCCGCCGAGCCAGCGGCCGCGGTGCACCGGCGGCAGCATCCAGAACGCGACGTTCGCCAGCGAGAACGGGAACAGCAGCGCCCAGGCCGCCTTCGCGACGCCGCCGGACGTCATGCCGCTCCACAGGTAGCCTTCGACGGTGCGCGGGATCGACCGGCCGAGCGCGGGCACCACCGGACCGGGTGCCGGACGCCGCAGCCGGTCGGCCGGGCGCACCACGCGGCCGAGTTCGTCGCCGGCGACGTCGACGGTCTGGACCGTGTCGAGGAGCGTCTCGCCGCTCGTGCCCACGAGTCCGGACACCCTCATTTCGACGATGCGGGTGTCAGGGCCGGGGAGCGGGGCGGGCACGGTGATTCTCTCCTCATCCGTTCAAGTCAGGGTCGAGCCGACAACGGTACTGTTCAGGTGCCATCAAACCTTGGAGGAACCGCACTATGACCCCCGAAAGCGTTGTCAAGCGGCACGACACCCGGGGCGGCATCGAATTCGCCGTCGCCGATCTCGAGGCCGCCGAGTTCGGCCGGAAGGAGATCCGGCTCGCCGAGCACGAGATGCCCGGCCTGATGGCGCTGCGTCGCGAATACTCCGAGGTATACCCGCTGCGCGGCGCGCGAATCGCCGGTTCGCTGCACATGACCGTGCAGACCGCGGTGCTGATCGAGACGCTGGTGGCGCTCGGCGCGGAGGTGCGCTGGGCTTCGTGCAACATTTTCTCCACCCAGGACCACGCCGCGGCCGCGGTCGTCGTCGGGCCGCACGGCACCGCCGAGGAGCCCAAGGGCGTCCCGGTGTTCGCGTGGAAGGGCGAAACGCTCGAGGAATACTGGTGGTGCACTGAGCGGATGCTCACGTGGGAGGGCGAAGGCCCGAACATGATCCTCGACGACGGCGGCGACGCCACCATGCTGGTGCACAAGGGCACCGAGTTCGAGAAGGCCGGCGTGGTCCCGTCCGCCGACGACGAGGACCCCGAGGAGTGGAAGGTCTTCCTGGAGCTGCTGCGCGCGTCTGTCGCGGCGGACAAGGGCAAGTGGACCGCCATCGGGCAGAGCGTCAAGGGCGTCACCGAGGAAACCACCACTGGCGTGCTGCGGCTGTACCAGCTGGCGGCCGCGGGCGAGCTGCTGTTCCCGGCGATCAACGTCAACGACTCGGTGACGAAGTCGAAGTTCGACAACCGCTACGGCATCCGGCACTCGCTGATCGACGGCATCAACCGCGGCACCGACGTCCTGATCGGCGGCAAGGTCGCGGTGGTCTGCGGCTACGGCGACGTCGGCAAGGGCGCGGCGGAATCGCTGCGCGGGCAGGGCGCCCGGGTGATCATCACCGAGATCGACCCGATCTGCGCGCTGCAGGCGATGATGGACGGCTACGAGGTCAAGCGCCTGGAGACGGTGCTGGACGAGGGCGACATCTACGTGACCACCACCGGCAACAAGAACGTGGTGATGGTCGAGCACATGGCGCGCATGAAGCACCAGGCGATTGTCGGCAACATCGGCCACTTCGACAACGAGCTCGACATGGCAGGCCTCGCCCGCTACCCCGGCGTGCGGCGCGTGAACATCAAGCCGCAGGTCGACGAGTGGGTGTTCCCGGACGGCAAGAGCATCCTGGTGCTGTCCGAGGGACGGCTGCTGAACCTGGGCAACGCGACCGGGCACCCGAGCTTCGTGATGTCGAACAGCTTCGCGAACCAGGTCATCGCGCAGGTCGAACTCTTCGCGAAGACCGAGGAGTACGACAAGGAGGTCTACCGCCTCCCGAAGAAGCTGGACGAAAAGGTCGCCCGGATCCACCTCGAGGCGCTGGGCGGCGAGCTGACGAAGCTGTCGAAGGAACAGGCGGAATACATCGACGTGGACGTGGAGGGCCCGTTCAAGTCGGAGCACTACCGTTACTGATCGCTGACGCCGAAGCCGCCCCGGAATGCGTTTCGGGGCGGCTTTCGTCTGCACATGAAAACACGTGATAGCTCTAATGGGTGACGTGTTATCATGATGCGGTGAAGCAATTGATCACTCGCGTCGACGACGAGCTGCACGCTCGGCTGAAGGCCAGGGCCGAGGCTGAAGGACGCAGCATGAACGACCTGGTCACCGAAGTCCTCAGCGACGCGCTCAACAGGGAAGAGGCGCCGGAGGCATGGAAAGCCCGGCTGCTCGCGGAGGGCAAGCTGATCACCTTCGAGCCTGAGCGGGAGCCAGTCGGTCTCGACGAACTGGAGCGACGTTCGGCCGGTTGGGGAACGTCGGTCAGCGAGGCGCTCGACTGGTCGCGAGGTGAATGGTGACTGTCTATTATGCCGATACGAGTGCGGTCGTGCGGGTGTTTTTCGCGGACGAGCCTGAGCATGCTGAACTGCGCGACTTGCTTGCGAGCGGCCGGAACCGGGTTCTCACCAGCGAGCTGACCCGGATCGAGTTCGCCAGCGCGATGGCGGCGGCCAAGCGCTCCGGGCGCATCCCGGATGCGCGGGAGTTTCTGGATCAGTTCGATGCGATGAGCCGTTCTTCGACGTTAGGGGTGATCCCGTTTCGGCCTTCGCGCGTTTTTCCGGCCGCTCAGCGATTGGTCGTCGAGAACTATTCCCTGCGCACGCTCGACGCGCTTCATCTCGCGGTCGTGATGCGGGAAACCGCTGACCTTACTGGTGGCGAACCTGTCACTGTGGTGACCTGTGATGCGCGTCAGGCCGACGCGGCAAAAGCGAATGGGCTCCTCGTCCGCTAACGCGGATACCGCATCGTCAACACCGCCGTAGCCGGTCCGCCAATTCCGCGGTAAACATGGTCCGTTTCTGCGATAAACGTATGCGTCCCGGCAGCGGAAACCGTCACCGGAGCGGAAACCGGCCCCACCTCCGCCACCCCAGTCAACACAGTCAAAACCTCCCTCACCCCAGCGCTGTGCGGATGCGACACCTGGACCCGCTCATGGATCGTCAGCCGGTACACCTCGGTCACGCCGTCCGTGTCCTCCCAACGGCCGAGCAGAGTCGCGGCCACGCTGTCGCCGTGTGCCTCAGCCACTCCGTCGTCGCCGAAGAGCAAGTCGCTCAACGGGATGGACAGTGCGGTGGCGATGGCGAACAGCGTGTCCAGCGTCGGGTTCCGGCGGCCGTTTTCCAGTTCCGACAGCGTTCCCTTGCCGAGGCCGCTGTCGGCGGCGAGCGTGGTCAGGCCGACGCCCGCGCGGGTGCGCAGCGTTCGGATGCGGGTACCGACCGCCGCGGCGAGGGCGCGGCCGTCCGGGGCGGGTGACGTCGACACCCGGCCTAGTCTAGTGTTCTGTTTACAGAACAGCTGGAGGTGTGCCGATGTCGGCAATGCAGAACGTGCAGGACGCGCTCGACGAGGCAGGCGTCGCTGGTCAGGCGCGGACTCTCCCGCAGTCCACGCGGACGGCGGCCGAGGCGGCGGAAGCGCTGGGCTGCACGGTCGGCGCGATCGCGAACAGCCTGGTCTTCATGGCCGACGACGCCCCGCTGCTGGTCTTGACCAGTGGTGCGCACCGGGTGGACGTCGAGGCGCTCGCCGCGCGGCTCGGGCGCGGCCGGATCCGTCGGGCGAAGCCGGAAGAGGTGCGTGCGGCGACTGGGCAGGTGATCGGCGGGGTCTCGCCGGTCGGGCACCCGGCGCCGCTGGAGACGGTGGTTGACGAGGCGTTGCGGCAGTACTCCGAGGTGTGGGCAGCGGCCGGTACGCCGAACGCCGTCTTTCCGACGACGTTCGACGAACTGGTCCGGATCACCAAGGGCACGCCGCAGCGGGTGCACGAATAAAACGCCGCTTCGCGGTTGAGGATCCGCGATCACGGCCGAGGGCGGAAGCTGATGCGCATCAGCCTGCTGTCGGCCCAGTCTTCGAGCCGAGTCGGCCGGATGGCGCCGGGGTCGTGGGGCTGATTGAGATCCGCGACGATCTCCGCCAGCACGGCCTGACGTTCCGTTGGATCGGTGACCGGCGTGGCCCGTGCGGGCAGATCCGCGCGGATCCCGTTTTTGAGGTGGAAGATGAAGCCGGGATTGGCGAGAAGGTTCGCATGCCAGTCGGTCGCGGCCCCGCCCGCGCCGCTGCACAGGTAGGTGCTGCCCGCGGCTCGGTAGAAGAAGATCTCGATGCGGCGTGGCCGGCCGGTGCGGCGGCCCCGTGTCGTGATGTCGATGATCCTTTCTCTGGTGCCCGCGGCGGGAGTGATCTCGACGGCTCGTCGGATGTGGTCGGGCCAAGACGCGTCCGGCGCGGAGCCGTTCGGGTCCGGAGTGCTCATGCCTGAAGGGCGGGGCCGAGGAGGAGCCCGCCGTCGATGACGTACTCCGACCCCGTGATGAACGACGCGTCTGCTGACGTGAGGAACAGGAGAAGCCGGGTGACGTCGGCTGGCTCCCCGAGCCGGGGCACGGCGAACGGCTCCGGTGAGTAGAAGTCGGCGATCGCCGCGGTGGCGCCGGCCGCTGGTTCGTGGATGAAGGGGGTCGAGATCACGCCGGGGTGGATGGTGTTCACTCGGATGTGGTCGCGGCCGAGTTCGAGCGCTGCCGTTTGGGTGAGGCCTCGCACGGCCCACTTGCTGGCGACGTACGGCGCGTAGTGCGCCGTGCCGCCCAGGCCCATGATCGAGGCGATGTTGACGATGGCTCCCCCTGCCGCGCGGCGCAGAGCGGGGGCCGTGGCCTTGATGCCGAGGAAGGTCCCGGTGAGGTTGATGCCGAGGACGCGCGACCAGGTGGCCTGATCCGTGTCCTCGATGGTCGCAGGCGGATTCTGCACGCCCGCGTTGTTGACGAGCACATTCAGCGCGCCGAAGGCGGTCTCGGCGGCTGACACAGCGGCGGACCACGAACTCTCGTCGGTGACGTCGAGGCGGACGAAACGAGCACGGGGCCCGAGTTCGTCGGCGAGAGCGGCACCGCGTCGCGCGTCGATGCCGCCGATCACCACGTTCGCTCCCTCCGCGTGAAATGCGCGCACGTGGCTCGAGCCTTGGCCGCCGGTCCCGCCGGTCACGAGCACGGTCTGATTGTCGAAGCGGGGCATCGAATGTTCCTTCGGTGCGGGGGTGACTGGCCGAGATCGCCAGTGGTGAGCCGAGTGACTCACCATCCACCTCGACACTAAGCGGGCGGCAGTGGCGAGTCAAGCCACTCACCTCGTATGCTCGGCCCATGAGCAAGGTCGTGCCGACGTATCACCAGCGCGTCGCCCAGGAGAAGCGCGCGCTGATCGTGGCGGCCGCGACCGCACTGTTTCTCGAGCTGGGCTACGACCGGACGTCGCTGGCGCGGATCGCGGAGTCCTCGGGCGTTTCGCGGGCCACCTTGTTCAAGCAGTTCCCGAGCAAGGCTGCCCTGTTCGACGCCATCGTCACCGAGTCATGGTCGACCGCCGACGAGGAGGATCCACCGCCCGCGGGCAACGTCGTCGGCGGGCTCGGCGTCCTCGGTCGCCGTTACGCCCAGCTGCTGGGCCGGGCCCAGATGACCGACCTGTTCCGGATCGTCATCGCGGAGTTGCCGCGGTTCCCTGAACTGGCTCATGCGCAGTTCTCGCGCGGGAAGATGCCCTACTTCGAATCCGTGCGCAGCTACCTTCTGGCTGAGCACGAAGCGGGAACGGTGCGGGTCGAGGACGTGGACCTCGCGGCCACCCAGTTCCTCGGCATGATCTCCAATTACGTCTTCTGGCCGACACTCCTGGTGCCGGGCTGGGAGGTGAGCGCTGAACGCGTCGCTCAGGTAGTCGACGAGGCCGTCCGCACCGTCGCCGCCCGGTACGCCGTGACTGGATGAGGGGCGGCGGTCAGCGATTGGCTCAGTTCCATTCCACCGCGATGCCGGCCAGCCCCGGGCCGGTGTCGCGGAAATACCCGCTCGTCACGCCGCCGGTGTCGCACGGCAATTCCTCCGCCTCGACCGGCAGGGCGTCGTCGCGGGCGCGGACCTCGCGGGTGATCCGGGCGGGCATCGCGGTGGGCGCGAACTGCAATTGCAGCAGATAGCTCGCGCATTGGTCGCGAAGCATCCGGTAGTACCCGGGGAACGTCACGGCGGAATTGTCATGGATTTCGAAGCAGAAAACGTGGATTTCGCCCTCGGCGAGCTTCCGGTCGAAAAGCAGTTCCGTCGCCATCGTCTCGCGCGCCGGGTGCCTGCGGATCCGGCCGACGCGGCAGCCCTCCGCGGTGATCAGCTCGACGTCGTCGATCCGGCAGCCGGGGTCGCCGTTGTAGACGGCCACGTACCGGTCCGGGCCGTGCCGCCGCGCGCGGGTGACCAGCCGGGTCCGGAATTTGACCTGGTGCTGCTGCTCGTCGATGGTGATCTGGTCGTGCACCGACAGCATTTCCAGGTCGGAGTTCGACTGCCGGGACGTCGGCGGCGCGCCGAGGTCGCTCATCAGCTGCTCGACGATCGCGCCCATCTCGCCCGAGCGCAGGTCGTGGAACGACGCCGCCGCCTGGTGCCCGCGCGGACGCGCCGTGCGCGGGCCGATCAGCACCACCAGCGAGTCCGCGGGCAGTTGCAGCACCGACTCCAGCGCGCGGACCGCCGGCAGCGCCTTCGGCACCTCCGGCTGGCGGAGCCCGCGCTGCCAGTAGCTCAGCGTCGACTGTCCGATGTGGACGCCGCGGAGCGCGAGATGCGCCCGCAGCCGGGCGAGCGACAGGCCGCGATGCGCGATCGCGAGCCGCAGCGCCTGGTGGAATTCACCGGACCGCAGTGCTTCGCCGAGCTCGGGCGGCAGTTCACCCGCGCCGCGCCGGCCAGGTTCCATGATCAGTGGGCCATCCCCGTCTCGTGCCACCGCTGTCCCTTCAACGCCGCCCGTGCGCTGGGCGTGAATGCCGCGGAACGTTCACGTTAGCAGCGCGCGGTCACGGGTCCGGCCCCCGTTTGGTGTGCTTGGCCACGGAAGGGTAACCGTTCCGTGTTCCATCGCCGACCCGGAACACCCCCGTTGCCGGACGGGCATCTTGCTCGGAGTGATCGACCAGTTCACCGTTGTGACCACCACTGGCCACGTCTAGGCGGGAGGTGCGTCATGGGCTTGGGGAAACCGAATCACGTGGGAAGCACTGCCGGGCGGGTCCGGCGGTCCTCGACCAGTTGCCGAAGGCACGTCGGACGCTTGCTGCTCCTCGTAGCGTTCACGGGCCTGGCGTTGCCGGTGTCGGCTCCGGGCGCGGGCGCGGCGCAGCCCGCCGACACCGGCAACGCCCACCTTACGGCCGCGCCGCGCGGCGAGGTGGTGCCAAGAGACGGCCAGAGCACGCCTGCGCAGCCGCACGGCGACGACTGGATTCCGCTGCTTTGCCTCGCCGGGCTGCTGGTCGCGGTGCCGGTGGGTTACTTCGGCTACGTCCGCGCGCGCCGCGAGGCAGCCTGAGGAAGCCACCAAGTATCTTCGACGGCGTGGGGCGACTGGTCGTAATCGAAGGTCTGGACGGCGCGGGCAAGCGCACGCTGTCCGAGGGGCTGACTACTGCGCTGAAGGACGTTGGCGCGAGCGTCGGCAGCCTCGCCTTCCCGCGCTACGGCCGAAGCGTGCACGCCGATCTGGTGCGCGAAGCGCTGCATCGCGGGCACGGCGACCTCGCCGATTCGGTGTACGGAATGGCGCTGCTCTATGCCCTCGACCGCAGCGGTGCGGCTGACGAGATCCGCGAACTGCTCGCGGCCAACGACGTGGTCCTGCTGGATCGCTACGTCGCCTCGAATGCCGCGTACGCCGCCGCGCGGCTGCGCGAGCACGCGGATGGCGCTGTGGTGCAGTGGGTTTGGGACCTCGAGGTGACGCGGTTCGGGTTGCCGCGACCGGATGCGCATCTGCTGCTGCGGGTGAGCCCGGAGGTCGCTGCCGAGCGGGCAGTGCGCCGGGCGGAGTCGGACGCAGCGCGGGCGCGAGACGCGTTCGAGTCGGACGATTCGCTGCAGCAACGTTGTGCCGCGGTGTACGACGAGCTGGCTGCGGAGTCGTGGCTGGCGCCGTGGCAGGTGCTGGACGGCGTGGCGGGCGTTGATCTGCCGACGCTGGCGAAGTCTCTGCTCGCTTAACCCAAGGTCGCGGTAGCGGTGCGCAATTCGTCGAGCGCCTCGACCGCCAGCGCGCCGAACTCCCGCCGGTTGCCTTCCTCGATCCATCGGTGGAAGGCCGTGCCGAACGCGAGGCAGCCCAATTCGGCCGCCACGGTGACTGTCGGCTCGCCGACTCCGCGTGCGGCGAGCGCGTCGTGCATGCCCGCGACCAGCTTGGCGCGCTTGAGCAATTCGCGTTCGAGCAAGTCGGTGTTCGCCGCCACGACCGGCTGCCGTTGCCGGGCCAGAGCGAGCCGCTCGCCGGTGAAAACCGCCGCGACGGCAGCCAATGCCCCGCTGACCGCTTCGAACGGCGTCGCGCCCGTTGGCGACCCGGCAATGCCCTCGGAGAACAGCCGGGTCAGTTCCTCCTGGCCGCCGAACAGCACTTCCCGTTTGTCGGCGAAATAGCGGAAGAAGGTCCGCTTCGTGAGACCGGCGCGTTCGGCGATCTCGGCGACCGTCGTCCGGTCGTAGCCGCGTTCGGTGAACAAGTCGAGCGCGGCCCGCTCCAAGCGTTCGCGTGCGTTCGGTTCCCAGCGGCCCATGCCGTCCAGTCTAGGTGATGACACCGGATGACATCCGGCGTACTGTTGATGGCACCAGGTGTCATCAACAGTGAAAGGAAGGCCCATGCGGGTTTTCGTCACCGGGGCCAGCGGCCACGTCGGCTCGGCTCTCGTCCCCGAACTCCTCGCCGCCGGACACGAGGTGGTCGGCCTCGCCCGGTCGGACGCCTCCGCCGCGACTCTCGCCGAACGCGGCGCACAGGTGCGGCGCGGCGACCTCGACGATCTCGACGGCCTGCGCGCGGCGGCCGCCGAGGCGGACGGCGTCGTGCACTTGGCGTTCAAGCACGACCTGATGGCCAGCGGCGAGTTCGCCGGGGCGGTCGACGCGGATCTCGTCGCGCTGAAGGCGCTCGGCGAAGCTCTCGCCGGCACCGGGAAACCACTGGTCTCGACCTCCGGAACCCTGATGTTCGCCGGGCTCGGCCGCACCGGCGTCGAGGACGACCGGCTCCCCGGCGGTCCGCGCGTGGACGCGGAGAACTACGTGCTCGGGCTCGCCGACCGCGGCGTCCGGACGTCAGTTGTGCGGCTGCCGCCGTCGGTGCACAGCTCGCTCGACAAGCACGGTTTCGTCCCGACCATGATCCGTTTCGCCCGCGCGGCCGGTGTTTCGCCGTACGTCGGCGAAGGGGCCAACCGCTGGTCCGCCGGGCACACGCTCGACGCGGCCCGGCTCTACCGGCTGGCGTTGGAGGGTGCCCCGGCTGGGGTCGTGCTGCACGCGGTCGGCGACGAAGCCATTTCGCTCCGGCAGATCGCTGAGACGATCGGTGCGCGGCTCGGTGTCCCGACGAAGTCCATCACTCCCGAGGAAGCTCCGGCGCACTTCGCGTTCCTGGCTCCGATGGTGCAGTCGGACGCGCCGACGTCCGCCGCGCGCACGCGTGAACTGCTCGACTGGAAGCCGGAACACCCTGGCCTGCTTGAAGATCTGGCGGAGGAGCACTACTTCGCTACGGCGTGAACCTCGCCGGGTCGAACAGCGAGATCGGATGCCGCGTCGTGCCGTCGACGATCAAGTCGGCGAGGATTTCCCCGACCACCGGCACGAATTTGAAGCCGTGGCCGGAAAACCCGCACGCCACGACCGCGCGCGGATGCTTCGGGTGCGGGGCGATCACGAAGTGCTCGTCCGGGGTGTTGGTGTAGAGGCAGGTCGCCGCGCGGCGGAAAGTCGCCGGGAGCGTCGGCATCCGGGAGCCGACGACCGCTGCGACCGCGCGGACCTCGTCGTCGTGGATCCGCCGGTCGATCGTGTCGGCGGTGCACGGCTCGCCGCCAAGGTGGATCGCAACCTTGACGCCTTGCGCGGTGTGCGCGGGGAATCCGTAGAACTGGCCGCCTTCCGCGGTTTCCCAGATGTAGACGGGATGGTCGACGAACGGCTGCACGTCCTCCGGTTCGAACCAGTACTGGACCTGGCGGCGCACCTCGAAATCGACGCCTAGGTCGCCGAGCAGAATGGGAGCCCACGCGCCGGGGCACAGCACGAGCCGCTCGGCGGTGTAGTAGCTCGAAGCGGTGCCGACGCGCACCCCGGTTTCCGTGCTGGTCCAGGTGAAAACCTGCTCTTCGTGGTGCAGTTCGGCACCGTGGCGCGCGGCGAGTTGCAGGTGTGCGGCGACGCTTCCTTCCGGCGACACGAAACCGGCGCCCGGTTCCCACAGCGCCACCTCGTCCTCGGCCGGGCTGATGGTGGGGAACCGGTGCCGGATCTCGTCCGCGTCCAGGATTTCGTGCGGAATGTCGAATTTCTCGGCGGAAAGCGTGCTGCCCGTGATCGTGCGCGACTCCGGCGGTCCGCCCATCACCGCGCCGCAGCGGGTGAACAGCGACCGTCCGGAGTCGCGTTCGAGCTGGTCCCACATCTCGTGCGCGCGCAGCAGCAGCGGTACGTAATCCGGACCTTCGAGGTACGCCTGCCGCGTGATCCGCGAACCGCCGTGGCTCGAACCGAGGTTGTGCACCGGCGCGAACTGGTCGATCCCGAGCACCTTCTGGCCTCGTTCCGCCAGCCGGTAGGCAGCCGCGCTGCCCATCCCGCCGAGACCGATCACGATCACGTCGTAGTGCGTCATTCACTGCTCCTCAACGGTTCCGCGGCCACCCTCGCCGCGAACCGTTCCCCGAAGTGCTCGATTTCCACTGGCGTCCGCGGCCGGGCGTCCTCGACGGGAAGCCAGGCATAGGCCAGGTTTTTGTCGACGGTGTAGCCGTACGCGCCGCTCGTGACGTATCCCGCCGGGCGGCCGTCGACGTACACCGGCTCCCGACCCTGCATGACGGAAGGCGCGTTGTCGACGGTCAAGCACACCAGTTTCCGCCGCACCGTCGAAGGAGAACGGTGCAGAAGCGTGTCCCGGCCGAGGAAGTAGCCCTTGTCCATCCGCACCGCGAACCCGAGCCCGGCTTCGTACGGGTCATGCTCGGTGGTCACGTCGATGCCGCAGCTTCGGTGCCCTTCCTCCATCCGGAGGCTGCGCAGCGCGTCCTCGCCGGCCGCGACGATCCCGTGCGGCTGCCCGGCTGACCAGAGCGTGTCCCACAGCGACCGGCCGAGGTCCGCGCCGGTGTGCAGCTCCCAGCCGGATTCGCCCACCTCCGACCCGCGCAGCACGGTGACCGGCACGTCGCCGACGTACGTCCGCCAAACCCGGGAGTCCGATGTGGACAGTTCGGGCAGCACCCGTTCGGCGAGCGGTCCCCACAGGCCGAGACAGCAGGTGCCGCCGGTCGTTTCGCGCAGCTGGACCGAGCCGTCGCCGGGAAGATGACGGCGCAGCCAGGCGACGTCACGGTGGTGGCGCGCGGCGACGTGAAACTGCTCCACGCCGAGCCGAGCGACGGTGAGATCGCTGCGGACCCCGCCGTCCTCGCCGAGCAGCAGCGTGTCGGTGACCGAGCCGGGCGGACGGTCGAGCTGGTTCGTGGTCATCGTCTGCAGGAACGGCAGCGCGCCGCGGCCGGTGATCTCCAGCCGTCGCCGCGGGGTCAGGTCGAATAACGCCACCCGGCTCCGAGTCGCGACGGCCTCCGCGCGGCTGTCGGAATACCGCTGCGGCCGCGCCCAGCCGTCTTCCTCGCGAAACTCCGCGCCCAGCGCGACTTCGCGTTCGTAGCAGGGCGTGGTCCGCAGCAGTTCCGTCGCTGGCCGTTGATGCCCAGCCGTCGCCAAACTCCGCTCCCGGACCCGGCCGGGGGCGAGTTGCAGCCGATCGAACCGGGCGAGGTCAACGGAGTGCAGGTCGAGGTGCGCTTGCCCCTCGATGAGCCAGCGCGTCAACTCTCGCGCGACCCCGGCGGACCACGCACAGTCCACCGCCTCGGCGAGCCAGAACCCGTCGAGATCCGGATGCTCGCCGAGCAACGGCAACCCGTCCGGCGTACCCGGAACCAGCTGTCGGACCCCCTCCTCGACCTTCGCCTCAGCCAACGCGGGCACCAACCCGAGCGCAGCCGTCCACGACTCCTCGAAGCCGGCCGGAGCGAACTCGGCATCGGTCTCGATGGGGCCGAGCGCGCTGATGCCCAGCCGGTCGACGTGCTCGCGCAGCGACAGCCCGGCGCCGCGCAGGATCGGTTTGTCCGCCTCGGTGAAGTGGTCGTTGTCCCCGGCGAGCTGCGCCAGCGGCGTGGTCCGCGCGTGATCGACGGCGATCGGCACCACCGGCACCGCGAGATCGACCAGCCGCCCGAATTGCGGCCCGCGCACTCCGGCACACGAGATGACCACGTCGGCGCGGAACCGGTCGGTCGCGGTCGCCACCGCGGTCACCCGGCCCGCCGCGCGCACGATCTCGACAATCTCTTGCCCGGTAAGGAATTTCGCGCCCCGTTCCTTGGCACGGCGGGCTTGGGCGAGCGCCGCGCGGATCGGCTTGACGAGCCCGTCGCCGGGAAGATGCAGGCCGCCGATCACCTTCGAGGGGTCGAGCAGCGGGTGCAGCTGGGCGCATTCGCCCGGTTCGCGCAGATAGCCGCGCACGCCGGACGACGTCGCCCAGCCAAGCCGTTGCCGCAGCCGGGAAAGCTGCTCCGGCGTGGTCGCGAGTTCCAGGCTCCCGACCGGCTGGAAGCACCAGCCGCCGTCGACGGTCAGCCCGCTGTACTTCTCCGCGGTGTACTTCGCGAACTCGGACGCCGTGCGGTCGGCGTGCGTGCGGAACAGGAGTCCTGGCCCGGCCGAGGCGATCGCCGGTTCCGGTTCGAGGACGGTGACGTCCGTCCAGCCTCGTTCGGTCAGCTCGTCGGCGACCGCGCAGCCGAGGAGCCCGGCGCCGAGCACAACCACCCGCGGTCGCACCGCCATCGCGAGGTACCTCCTGCCTGCCGGCCGTCGCGGACGGCCCGGCTCGGGACGAGACAGGCATGCCGGAACGCCCCCGCCGGGGAACGGACGCGTTGCGGATGGAGATCGATGTTCCGTCTGCTGCAACTCACAAATTGCGGGATCGCGGGCGCGCTGTCAAGAGAGCCGCCGCGGCCGGGGAGATCACGCGGAAAAGTAGCCAAGCTGAGCGGAAAGCTCCCGCGCCGCGTCGGCCATCGGCGTGACGATCTGCCGGATCCGCTGCTTGGACAGCCGGTAGGACGGACCGGACGCGCTCATCGCCGCCACGACGTCGCCGCCGGGACCGCGCACCGGCACCGCGACCGCGTGCATGCCCAGTTCCAGCTCCTCGAAGGACGCCGCGTAGCCGTCCTCGGCGACGCGCTCCAGCTCGGCCGCCAGCTCGTCGCGGTCGACCGTGGTGCGCGGCGTGAACTGCTCCAGCTCGTGCGCGAGCATCCGCTTGCGTTCGGCGTCGTCCATCGCGGCGAGCAGCACCTTGCCGCTGGAGGTGGCGTGCAGCGGCGTGCGCTGCCCGGTCCAGTTCTGCGTGGTGATCGCCGCCGACCCGCGGGCCTGGCTGATGTTGATCGCGACGCCGTCGTCGGCGATCGCGATGTTGACCGTCTCGCCCAGTTCCTCGGCGAGCGTCTGGCACGTCTGCCTGCCGAGCTTCGCCAGGTCCATCCGGCCGGTCGCGGCACCCGCCAGCCGGACCACGCCGAACCCGATCGCGTACTTGCCGCGTTCGCCCAGCTGCTCGACCAGTCCGTGCGCCTCCAGCACGCTCAGCAGCCGGGACGCGGTGGACTTGTGCACCCCCAGCTCGCCGGCGATCTCGGTGATGCCGGTTTCGCCGTTGCGAGCCAGCAGCTCCAGGACTGTGATGGCCCGGTCGACGGACTGCACCGCGCTTCCCGTTGCGTTTCCCGAGTCCTGGTTCCGCATAGCGCAACAGTAACCGTTCGGCTGCGATCTGTTCGGCTGAGCGGGCGAATCCGGTCGCGGCCGGACGCCGGAAGGGGCCGGATGGCCCAACCGGGCCGGTGATCTTGATCTTTCCGGTGGTCAAACGCGCGGGTCGTGCGCGCGAGCGTGGGCGGTAGTGCGAACATGTGGTCATGAAGGCACGTGTCTTGGTGGTCGACGACGACCCGGCGCTGGCGGAGATGCTCACCATCGTCCTGCGCGGCGAGGGGTTCGACACCGCGGTGGTCGCGGACGGTTCGCGGGCGCTGCCCGCGCTGCGGGAGCTGAAACCGGACCTCGTCCTGCTCGATCTCATGCTGCCCGGCATGAACGGCATCGACGTGTGCAAGGCGATCCGCGCCGAGTCCGGCGTGCCCATCGTCATGCTCACCGCCAAGAGCGACACCGTGGACATCGTGCTCGGCCTGGAGTCCGGCGCCGACGACTACGTGGTGAAGCCGTTCAAGCCGAAGGAACTCGTCGCCCGCGTGCGCGCCCGGATGCGCCGCACCGAGGCCGAGCCCGCCGAATCGCTCACCATCGGCGACCTCGCGATCGACGTTCCCGGGCACGAGGTCACCCGGGAGGGCAAGGCGATCCCGCTGACCCCGCTCGAGTTCGACCTGCTCGTGGCGCTGGCCCGCAAGCCGCGCCAGGTGTTCACCCGCGAGGTGCTGCTGGAGCAGGTGTGGGGCTACCGGCACGCGGCCGACACCCGGCTGGTGAACGTGCACGTCCAGCGCTTGCGGTCGAAGGTGGAGAAGGACCCGGAGCACCCTGAGGTGGTGCTGACGGTGCGGGGGGTCGGGTACAAGGCCGGCCCGCCGTGATCCGCCCATGACCGGTTTCGCGGGGCGGCTTCGCGCCGCCGCCCGCGCCACGGCCCGGCTCGCCGGCCGGGTCGTGGTTTTCGCTCGCCGCCGCGCGGTGGCGTTCAACGAACTGTGGAAGCACTCGCTGCAGTTCCGCGTCACGATCTCGACGCTGGCGCTGTCCTCTGCCGTGGTGTTCGTGCTGGGCATGGTCCTGCAGAACCAGATCACCGAACGGCTGCTGGACACCAAGCGCCGCGCCGCCATCGAGCAGACCCAGGCGCTCGCCGACACCGCCGCGCGCGAGCTGGTCGGGATCGGCGGCGAGTCCCCGGACGCGCTGCACACGCGCCTGCAGAACGCGCTCAAGAAGATCGCGACCACGTCCTCGTCGCGCGCGGGTTCCACCGCGGGCACCTTCGAACCGGTGCTGGCCAGCGTCGGGCGCGGGCAGTCGGACACCGACCCGGTGTACGTCGGGCCGTTCAATTCGGTGCCGGAGCGGCTGCGCCAGTTCGTTGAGGCCGACCACCTCGCGCGGCTCGAGCACACCGTCGACGAGAACGGCGTGCGGACCACCTACCTGATCGTCGGCACCTCGCTGATGTCCGGGGCCAGTCCGCTGCAGCTGTACCTGCTGTTCCCGCTCACCAGCGAGCAGACCACCGTGTCGACCGTCCAGAACACCCTGTTCGTGGCCGGGATCGTGCTGCTGCTGTTGCTCGCCGGCATCACGAACCTGGTGGTCCGGCAGGTGGTGCGGCCGGTCCGGCAAGCCGTCGCGGCGGCCGAGCAGTTCGCGGGCGGCGATCTCGACCAGCGCCTCGCCGTAGTGGGCGAGGACGACCTCGCCAAACTCGCGGTGTCCTACAACAGCATGGCGGCCAGCATCCAGAACCAGATCCGCCAGCTCGAGGAATTCGGCGGCCTGCAGCGCCGCTTCACCTCCGACGTGTCGCACGAGCTGCGCACCCCGCTGACCACCGTGCGGATGGCCGCCGACGTGCTGCACGCGTCCCGCGAACAGTTCCCGCCCGGACTTGCCCGCTCGACCGAGCTGCTGGTCGACGAACTGGACCGGTTCGAGGCGCTGCTCGGCGACCTGCTGGAGATCAGCAGGCTCGACGCGGGCGTCGAGGAGCTGTCCGCGGAGTACATCGACGTGCGGCCGATCGCGACCCGCGCGGTCGAGCAGGTGCGGGTGCTCGCCGGAACCGCGGGCAGTGTCGTCGAACTGGTGCTGCCGGACGAGGACACCTCGGCCGAGGTGGACGCGCGCCGGATCGAGCGGATCCTGCGCAACCTGCTGGCCAACGCCGTCGACCACAGCGAGGGCAAACCGGTGGTGCTGACGGTCGCGGTGAACGAGACCGCGGTCGCGATCACCGTCCGGGACTACGGCGTCGGCCTGCGGGCCGGGGAAGCGGAGCTGGTGTTCAACCGGTTCTGGCGCGCCGACCCGTCGCGCAACCGGCGCACCGGCGGCACCGGGCTCGGCCTCGCGATCAGCCAGGAGGACGCGCGGTTGCACGGCGGCGTCCTCGACGCGTGGGGCGAGCCGGGACACGGCGCGTGCTTCCGGCTCGAGGTGCCGCGCCGCCAAGGCGTGCCGATCGCGGAAAGCCCGCTGGTGCTGCCGCCGCCCGACGCGGTTTCGGAGATCACGCTGTCGCCGTCGTCGGTCGCGGAACTGCATCCCGCGCCGGAAGCGATCCTCGCCGATCCGGCCCCGGACCGGGAGGAGGTCGGTCAGTGAGGCGAGTGCTTCTCCTTCTCGCCTGCGCGCTGGTGCTCGCGAGCTGCGCGAACGTTCCGCAGGAATCGCTGCCGGTCGTGGTGTCCGCGGAAAAGGCGCCGCAGCAGGCCAACAACGCGCCGGAACCGCCTGCCAACGCCGAACCGCTCGACATCGTGCGGCTGTTCATCAAGGCCAACGCCGATCCGCGGTCCGGCAACGCGGCCTCGCGGGCGTTCCTCGACGACAAACAGCGCGGCGCGTGGCGGCCGAACCGCTCGTTCACGATCATCGACAAGACCTTCAGCACGGTCTACGACACCGTCGCTTCCGGCCCGACCACCACGGCCACTCCGTCGTCAACGACGCCGGATCCGAACGTCCGCACGGTCACGGTGCGCGGTTCGGTGCTCGGCACGCTGAGCGCGGACTCCGCGTTCATCCCCGGCAGCGGTCCGGCCGAGCAGACCTTCCAGGTGCACAAGCAGGCCGACGGCCAGTGGCGGATCTCCAGCCCGCCCCCGCCGGTGCTGCTGGTGACCGACGACGAGTTCGACGGCAACTACAACCCGGTCTCGGTGAGCTTCTACTCGCCCGATTCCGGGGCCTTCGTGCCGGACCTGCGCTACGTCCCGGCGAAGCCGCAGTCGGGCATGCCGGGCCGGGTGATGGACCTGATCCTGCAGGGCCCGTCGGCCGGGCTCACCGGCGCGGTGAAGAACCTGTTCGGCGACGGGGTGTCGCTCGAGAACAACGTGAAGAACAACGACGACGGCTCGCTCACCGTCCCGTTGACCGGGCTCACCGGGACCAGCCCGGAAACCCGGTCGCTGATCGCCGCGCAGATCGTGCTGTCGATGCAGACCGTCACTTCGACCCGGATCCGGCTGCTCGCCGACGGCGCGCCGCTGGTGCGCGACCACGAGTACTGGCGCGGCAGCGACGTGCCCTCGTACACCGCTTCCTCGTCGCCGAGCCCGGACCTGCGGGGCCTGATGACGATCGGCGGCCGCGTCCGCTCGCTCAGCGACGGCGCGCCGATCGCGGGCCCGGCGGGCAACGGCGAGTACCAGGTGGTGAACGCGGCCCAGTCGATCGACGGCAAACGGCTCGCGGTGGTCGAACAGGACGGCGACCGGGTCCGGCTGCGCATCGGCGACCTCGGCCGCGAACTGCCGACGGTCGAGCTCGGCGGCGGTTCGCTGAGCCGCCCGACCTGGCGGCCCGCCCCGAGCGGGGCCGGTCCGTCGAACGAGGTGTGGACGGTCGTCGACCATTCGATCATCGCGCGGATGGTGCTCGACCCGAACGGCCGCTGGCTGCGCCAAAGCGTCAACGCGAACGACCTGCTGGCACTCGGGCCGATCGGCGTTCTCCGGCTTTCCCGGGACGGCGCGCGCGTGGCCGCGACGGTGAACGGCCAGCTGGTCGTGGCGTCGGTGGTGCGCAGCGGCGACACGGTCACCTTGCGCGAGCCGCGCGTCCTGCAGCCTGGTGTCCTGATCGACGTCTTGGACGTGGATTGGGGTTCTACGCCGGACACGCTCGTGGCCGCGACGTCCTCGCCCTCGCAGCCGGTACAGCGGCTGTCGGTCGACGGACGGCGGATGGACGCCTACAACAGTTCGAACCTCACCGCTCCGGTGCGCGCGGTCGCGGCGGTCCCGGGCCAGCCGATCGTGGTCGCGGACGCCGGGGGACTGTGGACGGCGACCGAACTGGGCGAGGTGTGGCGGCCGCAGTCGCACTCGATGCAGAACGCGGAGCCGTTCTATCCGGGGTGATCCGGAAACTTTCTCGGCACGGATTTCGGGCTCCGGCGCTCACGGGGCCCGAAACTGTCGGTGGTCGCGTGCACACTCTTGGTCATGGTGCTGAGACTTCTGCTGAACCTGCTCCTGCCGACCTTCTGCGCAGGCTGTGAAAACCGCGGCGCGGCCGTGTGCGCCGGATGCTCCACGGCGTGGGGGTCCCCCACTGAGGTGTTTCGCGCGCCGCTGGCGGCGTTGGCTCCGGCCTACGCTTTGGCTCGCTACGCGGGTGTCGCCAAGCGAACCTTGATCGCGTACAAGGAACGCCGCCGTCGGGACGTGGCCCCGTTTTTGGGGCGGATGCTGGCCGCTGGCCTGATGACGTTGCTGCCGGGCGGTCCTCGCGCCAGTCCGTGGTGCCTGGTTCCCGCCCCGAGCCGACGCGCCGCCTCGCGGGTTCGCGGAGGCCCGCACGTCCTGCGCATCGCGTCGGAAGCCGCTCGGCTGACGGGTGGTTATGTCGCGCCCGCCCTGGCGCTGACCGGTGGACGGGACGCGGTCGGCTTGAGCCGGGCGGAACGAACGGCCAACCTGGAGGGGCGGCTTCGCTTCGCCGCGGCCGGTCGTCCGCCGCCGGGCGCGCGGGTCGTGGTGGTGGACGACGTGATCACCACAGGCGCCACGTCCGCCGCATGTGTCACGGCGTTGAAAAACGCGGGCGTGCCAGTGGTGGCGGTGCTCGCCCTGCTGGCGACAGTCTGAAAGGCAGCCTGTTCCCACGTCCGAAACCCGAACGCGCCCTGGCCCAGTCCGCCGAGAATCCGCCGGGCGCCGAGACCGGCGCCATCCGAAACCGAAATCCGGTTGCGCGGAAACCGATCACCCCGCGCCGGTCGCGGCCACAACGGAACGATTCCAAAAACCACCCACCCGAAAAACTTTCTCCGCTTTCCCGTCCGGGAGGTAACTCGCGCTCGAACGCCCACTACCGCCAGGTGTCACCTACACGAGTGATGTCAAGAGGGAACCTCCCGCGGCCGTCGCCCGTTGTCCGGACATGAGGATCAAGGCCGGAATCACTCCCGCAACGGGGCAGTTCGCCGAGGTGGCGGCTGTGCTGGGCGGGTCGGTCACCCTCGGCGTCCGAGGTGCCGCCGGATTGCGCCGTCCGCGTGAAACTTGGGCACGCGGGCTCGGCCTTCCGGGCGGCGGTTTCGGGCTGCGCACGCATGATTCACTGCGCCCCGTGACGGGTTCCCGGATCGTGACATCCCCCGGCTCGGGGGCTGTTGCGGACGGCGTGATGAAGCTAACGTGCACCGCTATCAGCAATACCCGCAGGCAGGGAGGTGTGCAGCCCATGTCCCTGGCGCCGGCGGCCCGCTGAGTCCGCGTTCGCGCTACCGCCACGAGACGTCGTGATCCGGTCGCGAATTCTTGATCAGCCCGCCGAACCCGTGCAGTAGCCGTTCAGTACCGGTGCCGTGAGAACACAACAGCTCGCAGTTTCCTCAGCGAGGGAGGTCGTGTATGGACATCGTCGTTAAGGGCCGCAACGTGGAGGTGCCCGAGCATTACCGGGCGCTTGTCAGCGAAAAGCTGGCCCGCCTTGAGCGCTACGACAAGAAGGTCATCCGCTACGAAGTGGAACTCTTCCACGAACCCAACCGCAGGCAGGCCAAGAGCTGTCAGCGCGTCGAGATCACCGGGAAGGGCCGCGGTCCGGCTGTTCGCTCCGAAGCGAGCGCGGCCGACTTCTACGCAGCGCTCGACTCCGCCGTCACCAAGCTGGAAAACCGGCTCAGGCGGACACACGACCGCAGGCGCGTGCATTACGGACGCAGCCGTCCTGAGTCGGTCGCCGAGGCGACGTCCGTGGTCGGCGGATCCGATGCCGTCGCCGGGCCCGCCATGGGCACGGCCGTCCTGGACGCACCCGACGCGACCGAACCCATGGTGAACGGTTTCGCGGCGACGAGTGCGGGCGACATTCCCCGGCAGGGGCGCTGGGAAGACGAGGACCTGGGCCATCAGCCCGGCCGCGTCGTCCGCGAGAAGCAACACGACGCGGACCCCATGACGGTGGACCAGGCTCTCTACGAGATGGAGCTGGTCGGCCACGACTTCTACTTGTTCAACGACTCCGAGGCCGGCCGGCCGAGTGTCGTCTACCGGCGAAAGGGCTTCGACTACGGCGTGATCCGGCTGGGCTGAGCCCACCCGGAACAACCTCTCCGGCGGCCCGCACGCGAACGCGTGCGGGCCGTCCGCGTGCCCGGAGCACGGCTCGCGGCACGACCTTCGTCGGGACCTGTGCAAACCTCTCGTGACCTTCTGCGATGACGTGCGTGCGCGGACCAGTCCGCGTTCCCTACGATGGGGGAGACGGCGGCGGCGCACACGGGCGCCAGCCGTGGCGAGTACTGCCCGGGAACGGCCTGGGCTCGATCATGATCAGCTAGTGAGGTCGACCGGATGGTGCTGAACCGCCTGCTCCGCGCGGGCGAGGGCAAGATGGTGAAGCGGCTGCGCAACATCGCCGATCACATCAACACCCTCGAAGACGACGTGAAGGACCTGTCGGACGCCGAACTGCGGGCCAAGACCGACGAGTTCCGCGAGCGGTACGGCAAGGGCGAATCCCTGGACGAGCTGCTGCCGGAGGCGTTCGCCGTCGCCAGGGAAGCCGCGCACCGGGTGCTCGGCCAGCGGCCGTACGACGTCCAGCTCATGGGCGGGGCCGCGCTGCACCTCGGCCAGGTCGCCGAGATGAAGACCGGCGAGGGCAAGACGCTGACCTGCGTCCTCGCGGCGTACCTGAACGCCATTCCCGGGGACGGCGTGCACGTCGTCACCACCAACGACTACCTCGCCAAGCGCGACGCCGAGTGGATGGGCCGCATCCACCGCTTCCTCGGTCTCGAGGTCGGCGTCATCATCGCCGAGCAGGACCCGCAGGAACGGCGCAAGCACTACAACGCCGACGTCACCTACGGCACGAACAACGAGTTCGGCTTCGACTACCTGCGCGACAACATGACGTGGTCGCTCGACGAGTGCGTGCAGCGCGGGCACAACTTCGCGATCGTCGACGAGGTCGACTCGATCCTCATCGACGAGGCGCGCACCCCGTTGATCATCTCCGGCCCGGCGGACCAGTCATCGCGGTGGTACGTCGAGTTCGCCCGGCTCGCGCCGTTGATGCAGGGCATCGACACCACCACCATGGGCACGCGCGAGCGGGTCGAGAAGGCCAACCTGATCAACTCGAAGTACCACTACGAGACCGACGTCCGGAAGCGCACCGTCGCGGTGACCGAGAAGGGCGTCCGGTTCGTCGAGGACCAGCTCGGCATCGAGAACCTCTACGAGGCGGCGAACACCCCGCTGGTCGGCTACTTGAACAACGCGCTCAAGGTCAAGGAGCTCTACCACAAGGACAAGGACTACATCGTCCGCGACGGCGAGGTCATGATCGTCGACGAGTTCACCGGGCGCATCCTCGTCGGCCGCCGGTACAACGAGGGCATGCACCAGGCGATCGAGGCCAAGGAAGGCGTCGAGATCAAGGCGGAGAACCAGACGCTCGCCACGATCACGCTGCAGAACTACTTCCGGCTCTACAAGAAGCTGTCCGGCATGACCGGTACCGCCGAGACCGAGGCCGCCGAGTTCCACCAGACCTACAAGCTGGGCGTGGTGCCGATCCCGACGAACCGGCCGATGGTCCGCGCGGACCGCGCCGACCTGATCTACAAGAACGAGCAGGCCAAGTTCGAGGCCGTCGCCGAGGACATCGCCGAGCGGCACGAAAAGGGCCAGCCGGTGCTGGTCGGCACCACGAGCGTCGAGAAGTCCGAGCACCTGTCGAAGCTGCTGCTCAAGCTGGGCGTGCCGCACGAGGTGCTGAACGCGAAGTACCACAACAAGGAAGCGCTGATCGTCGCGCGCGCGGGCAAGAAGGGCCAGGTCACCGTCGCCACGAACATGGCGGGCCGCGGTACCGACATCGTGCTCGGCGGCAACCCGGACATCATGGCCGACGAGGTGCTGCGCGAGCGCGGCCTCGACCCGGTCGAGCACTCCGAGGAGTACGAGGCCGCGTGGCCGAAGGTGCTCGAGGAGATCAAGGAAGAGGCGCGGGTCGAGGCCGACGCCGTCCGCGAGGCGGGCGGGCTCTACGTGCTCGGCACCGAGCGGCACGAGTCGCGGCGCATCGACAACCAGCTGCGCGGTCGTTCCGGACGGCAGGGCGACCCCGGCGAATCGCGGTTCTACCTGTCGCTGGGCGACGACCTGATGCGCCGGTTCAACGCGGTGCTGGTCGAACGCATCATGACCACGATGCGGCTGCCGGACGACGTGCCGATCGAGCACAAGATGGTCTCCAAGGCGATCAAGAGCGCGCAGACCCAGGTCGAGCAGCTCAACATGGAGACGCGCAAGAACGTCCTCAAGTACGACGAGGTCATGAACGAGCAGCGCAAGGTGATCTACGCCGAGCGGCTGCGCGTGCTCGGCGGCGAGGACCTGCGCGAGCAGATCGAGCACATGATCATCGACGTGGTGAAGGCGTACGCCGCGGGCGCGACGTCCCAGGGCTACGCCGAGGACTGGGACCACGAGCAGCTGTGGACCGCGCTGAAGACGCTGTACCCGGTGAGCCTCGACTGGGACGACCTGGTCGAGGACGGCGACCTCGACGCGGAAGGCCTCACCCAGGCGCTGGTCGACGACGCGCTCGACGCGTACGCCAAGCGCGAGGCCGAGATCGACGAACTGGTCGGCGAGGAAGGCTCGATGCGCCGCCTCGAGCGCCAGGTCATGCTCACCGTGCTGGACCGCAAGTGGCGCGAGCACCTCTACGAGATGGACTATCTCAAGGAGGGCATCGGGATGCGGGCGCTCGCGCAGCGCGACCCGCTGATCGAGTACCAGCGCGAGGGCTTCGACATGTTCCGCGCGATGCTCGACTCGCTGAAGGAGGAGGCCGTCGGCTTCCTGTTCAACCTTCAGGTCGAGCGCGCCGAGCCGGAAACCGCGCAGCAGCCGGAACCGTCGGCGCTCCCGGGCGGTGTCACGTCCGCGACCGCCGCGGCGGCCGGTTCCTTCGGCAACCAGGACGAGGACGGGGGCAAGCACGCGCGCCCGGCCCCGCCCCAGCCGCCGGCCACCGATTCCGACTCGGTCCCGTCCGCCTTGCGCGGCAAGGGACTCGGCGGCGGTGCCCAATCAGGACTGACGATGTCCGGCCCCTCCGAGGGCGGCGGCGTCGAGTCCCATTCGGACAGTGCGAACGACGCGGAAGCGGGCGGCGGCGGCACCCGACGGGAACGCCGGGCCGCCGAGCGGGCGCAGTCCAAGAAGGGCAAGAAGGGACCGCGTCGCTGACGCACTCCTGATCCGTCCACTGTGGACGGTATGACTGAGAACGGCAGCACGAGATCGCTCGTGCTGCCGTTCTGTCGTTTGGGTCCACAGTGGACTTGGATCGACCGGCAAGCGGGTTGGGCCGCAGTGATCCGCCCGGATGCCCGCGAAACAAGACCCTCTTGGTTTCTGCGAATGCGAGACCCTTGTCCCGTTTGTCAGGACACGTGTCCCACTCAGGCGACTGACGGCCGTCCGGCCTGCGCGCCCTCGGTCCGCGGCGCGAGCACGTGAAACCGCGTGCACACCCATCCCGTCCGCGTGCGCTCGAACCGGGCCGCCAATGCCAGCACGCGAGGCCCGGAATGAATGATCGTGCTGGTCTCCAGTGCGGTCTCGGTCGGACGGCAAACGCGCAAATCCCCGGCGACGTGGTGGCGGATGCCCGGCATCAGCCCCTGACTGCTGAGCCGGGAAAACAACGCCTCGTCCACCAGCGGACGGATCTGCCCGGCCGCCCGTCGCCCGGCGAGGACCTCGAGAATGGCGTTCAGCCGCTGACCGAGCCGCCGCCCGGTAGGCGGATCGGTCAGCCGCACCAACCGATGCCCGGCAGGCGGCAGATCGTACGGCGAAGGCCACGCAGTACGGCGATGCGTTCGTCGGCCCTGGGTCTCCGGAACAGCGGACAGCGGCCGGAGACTGTGGTTCGTCATTGAAGTTCCCTCCCGAAACATGGACGTCCACCCGCGTAGTGGTGCGCGCGGCCGCCGCGCGATGGGACGCGGAGTGCCTGATCCGGCGAAAAGGGCAGAACGGTGCAGACGGGATCTGCCTGATGCGCTATAGGACCTCGCGCGGCCGAAAGGGCAGATAGGCTGGCGAAGTGCTGAAAGGCTTGCTAATCGACTACGCCGGAGTGCTAACCGACCCGGACGCCGCGCTTCTTTACGAATACCTCCGCGACGCCCGCGCGAACGGCACCCGCACCGCGCTCGTCTCGAACGCGCCGGGAGCCGCGCCGGGGGTGAAAACCGAGCTGGCGCAATACTTTGACGCGCTCGTCTTCTCCGGCGAGGTCGGGGTGGCCAAGCCGGATCGCGAGATTTACCTCGTCGCGGCCGAGCGGATCGGGCTGGCGGCGCCCAGGTGTGTTTTCGTGGACGACGCCGAGCGGAACGTGCGCGGGGCCGTCGCCGCGGGCATGGTCGGCGTGCACCATCGCACCATCACCGACACCCTCGACGAACTCGCGGCGTTGTTCAGCTGACTCCGCGCCGCACGAGTTCGAACGACAGCACGGCCGCAGCCGCGGAGACGTTCAGCGATTCGACGTCGCCGGGCATCGGGATCGACACCCACTCCGTCACCAGCTCAGCCACCGCCTCGCCGACGCCTTCGGTTTCGCCGCCCAGCACGAACGCCGACCGTTGCGGCAGCTCCACGTCGAACACCGACGTTCCCGCCGAGGCGCCCAGCGCGAACAGGCTGTAACCGGCCTCCACCAGCATTTCCGCCGCTTCGCGGGCCGATCCGCAGCGCAGCACCGGTGCCCGGAAGGCAACGCCCGCCGAGGACTTCACCACCATCGGGTCCAGCGCGGCGACGCCCCGGCGCGGCACGATCACGCCGGACAATCCGGCGGCCGTCGCGGTGCGCAGGATCATTCCGACGTTGGCCGGCGTGGTGATGCCGTCGAGGAGCAGCAGCCGCGCGGGCGGGCGGCGGTCGTCGAGGGCCGCGGCGAGGGCGCGCATGCGCGGCGCGACGACGTCGGCCAGTACGCCCTGGTCCTGTTTTCCGTTGCCGGCCAGCACTTTCACCCGGTGCGCGCTCGCGCGCTGCACCTGCACCCCGGCGGCTTTCGCGGCGCGCTGGATCTCCGCGGCGGCGGGGCCGCGCGCGGTGTCGGCGAGGATCACCTTGTCCACGCGCAGGTCCGGATCGCCCAGCGCCTCCAGCACGGGCTTGCGCCCGTAAACGGTCAGGAAGCGGTCTTTCGGCGAACCTGCCAGCTCATCACCCACACCGGCCAGTCTCGCATTGTGTAAGGATCGGCTCATGCCCGACCGCCTGTCCGCGCTGGACGCCTCGTTCCTGTACGTCGAGGACCAGACGACGCCGATGCACGTCGGGGGCGTGGCGATCTTCGAGCGGCCGTCGTCCGGCTTCACCTACGAGCAGGTGCTCGACCTCGTCGGCGCGCGACTGGCGTTCCTGCCCCGCTACCGCCAGCGCGTGCTCGCCGTGCCGGGGCACCTCGCGCGCCCGGTGTGGGTGGACGACGTCGACTTCGACCTGAACTACCACGTCCGCCGCTCCGCGCTGCCCCAGCCGGGCAGCGACGACCAGCTGTTCGACCTGGTCGCGCGCCTGATGTCGCGGCGGCTCGCGCCGGAACGCCCGTTGTGGGAGGCGTATTTCGTCGAGGGACTGTCCGGCGACCGGGTCGCGATGGTGACGAAAACGCACCAGTCCGTTGTGGACGGTGTCGGCACGATCGACCTCGGCCAGCTGATCCTCGACGAGACCCCCGAACCGCCCGAGCCGTTCGAGGACATGTGGACGCCGCGGCGCGAACCGAGCCGTACGCAACTGGTCCTCGACGCGATGAGCGAGACCGTCCAACGGCCCGGCGAGCTGATCGAAAACGTGCGCTCGATCGCGGGCGACGCGGTGACCACGGTGAGCAAAGCCGTGGAGACGCTCGGTGGCGTCGCGGCGACGATCACGCGGCCCGCTCCGTCCGGACCGTTGAACGTCCGGGTGTCGGGCGGTCGCGTGTTCTCGGTCGTGCGCACGCGGCTGGAGGATTTCCGCAAGATCCGCGCGGACCACGGCGGCACGGTCAACGACGTCATCCTGGCCGCGATCACCGGTGCGCTGCGGGAATGGCTGCTGTCGCGCGGGGAGAACCTCACGCCGACCGAGACCGTGCGCGCACTCGTGCCGATGGCGGTCACCGACGCCGAAACCGCCGAGTTCGCCACGCCCGCGCTGGTCGGCAACCAGGTCGCGGCGTACCTGATCGACCTGCCGGTCGGCGAGCCGAGCGCGGTGCTGCGGCTGCAGCACCTCGGCCACGCGATGGCCGAGCACCTGAATTCGGGAAGATCGGTGGCCGCGCGCGGGTTGCTGAAGGTGAGCGGGTTCGCGCCGGCGACGCTGCACTCGCTCGGCGCCCGGGCGGGCGGATCGCTGTCCGGGCGGATTTTCAACCTGATGATCACGAATTCGCCGGGGCCGCAGGTGCCGATGTACGCCGGGGAGGCGAGACTGGTGGAGATGTACCCGGTGATGCCGCTGATGCGCACGCAGGCGCTGGCGATCGGGGTCACCTCCTACCACGGCGGTGTCTACTTCGGACTCAACGGCGACCGCAAGGCCGCGTTCGACGTCGGGCTGCTCGGCGGGATGATCGAAGAAGCGCTTGAAGAGCTGAAGGGTGCGCACTGGTGAGGGTTTATCTGCCTGCGACGATCGCGATGCTGCGAGACCTGGAGGCCAATGGCGAATTCCGCGCTCGCAGCGGCACCGGTTTCGCGCTGACGCCCGCCCTGCGCGAGGCGTACGCGAGCGGTTCCGACGAGGAACTGGAATACGCGGCTTTGCTGGACGCGGCCCGGGCCTCGCTGCGCCTGATCGCCGCCGAGGAAAAGGGCGAACCGCGGCGGGCGGTGGTCTCGGTGGACGTCGACGACGCGACGCTGCGCCCGGACCTGGACGCCGCTGTCGTGCGGCTCGCCGGTCCGGTGCCGAAGTCCCAGATCGCGGCGATCCACGTGGACTCGGCCGAGGCGGAGGACGCGGTGACCGCCGCCGCGGCGGTGATCGACGCGGCGGACCTCGGCGACGAGGACGCCGAATTCACCCTCGGCGACGCCGAAGACCACGAGCTGGCCTGGTACGCGCTGCAGGAACTGCCCTTCCTGCTCGAACTGCTCTAGCGGTCCGTGAAGGACTCCTTGAGGGAATCAGATTCCCTCAAGGAGTCCTTCACGGCACGTCAGCTGACGCCGACCTAGCCGCCGGTCAGGATGCCGATGTCGGCTGCGGCCGGGGCGGCGATCGTGACCGGCGAGTTCCAGTCCGTGTAGCGCGCTTTGACCGTGGCGACGCCGGTCTGGCCGGTGGCCTGCATGACCGGCGTCAAGTCCAGGACCAGCTGCATCGGCCGGTGCCGCGCGTCGAGCCAGAGGTCGAACGGGACCGTCTTGCCGCGGTCGCCGAGGCGGGTCAGCGCTTCGGCGGGCAGGCCGCCGGGCAGCTCGGAGCCGAGTTTCGCCAGGTCGACGGTCAGGTGATAGTGCTCGGCCGCGGCGCCGTCGAGGGTGGTTTCCTCGCTGGAGGCCACCGTTCCCGCCGTGCGGACCTGTGCCAGGGTGCGTGCCGGGTCGTTCTGCTCGGCCAGCTGCGCCAGGCTGCCGCCGAGCACCTGCGAAAGCGGATCGGTGCCGTCCGGCGACACCTTCACCCACGCTTTGTGGTCGCTGACCTGGTCCCGCGCACTTTCCGGGACCTTCGCGTACAGCGTCTTGTCGACCAGGCGCAGTTCGAGCGGCTCGCCGACGTAGTCCGTTGTCATCGACAGAGCTGTTCCGGCGCGGTCGAACTTCGCCTGGCCCTTCCCGTGGGACACGAGGGTGCCGGTGGTGACGTCAGCGGTGAACTTCGCGGTGTGGCCGGCCAAGGTCGCGGCGGAGGCGGCGTCCGCGAGCGTGCGGGCGTCGGTGAAGCGCTGCGGTTCCGGGGTGCTGGAACATCCCGCCGAGGCGATCGCCAGCAGCGCGGCGACACCCGCGACGGCCGTCCTGCGCATCCGAAAACCCTCTCTGACCGGCCGTTGAGTGCCTCAAGCCAAGCACAACGCGCGGGGCCGACCCGTTCGGGGGAACACGTGCTACCGGCAGTAGCGCACAAAAAAACGGGCCCCGAGCCGGGATGGCTCGGGGCCCGCGAAAAGCTCCGGGGATCAGCGCCCCATCTTCTTCATGACCTCGCCGAAGTCGGTGACCTGGTCGGCGGCCGGCGCGGCCACGTCGACCGGCTTGCCCCAGTCGGTGTACTTGACGGTGATCTTGCCGCCGACGGCCGCCGCGGCGCTCGAGCCGGTCGAGGAGCCGATCGACTTCATCATCTCGGACTGGTCCATCGTGACCTGCAGCGGAAGCTGGTCCTTGTCGATCCAGATCTCGGCCGGGATCTTGATGTTCTTGCCCGCGAGCATCTTCTTCATCTGCTCCTGGACCTCGGCGGGCTGGCCCTTGGAGTAGGTCTCGATGGACTTGCTGACGTCCAGCTCCACCTTGTAGTGGTTGACCTTCTCGCCGTTCAGCTCGACCTGGTCGGCGCTGATGATCTGGCCGGCCTTCGACACCTGGTCGAGGATCTGCCTCGGGTCGCTCTGCTGGGTCGACTGCGACATGGCCTTGCTGAACGACTGCGACATCGGGTCCTTGGCGTCCGGCGAGATCTTCAGCCACGGCTTGTCGCTGCCGAACTGCTTGGCCTGCTCGGCCGGGACCTTCATGTAGAGGGTCTTGTCGACGTAGCGCATCTCGGTGGCGCCCTGCGGCGTGTTCATCGTCATCGTCATGGCGGAGTTCTCGCCGTCGAAGCGCATCGAACCCTCGGCCTTCATGGACTGGCCGCCCATGGACATGTCCATCGACATCTTCGCCGACTTGGCCTTCTCAGTGCCCTGCTTGGCCGCGTCGGCCAGCTTCAGCGCGTCGCTGAACGGCGACGCCAGGCCGGACCCGCCGTCCTTGGCCTGCCCGGCCGGGGCCGCGGTGCCGTTCTCGGCGCTCGAGCCGCAGCCCGTCAGCACCAGCGCCAGCGCCGCACCGGCGGCGACGGCGAACGTCGTGGTCTTGCGCATGGTTCTCCCCCTAGGAAGGAATCGGTCTTTCACCTGCGTTGTCGCCGGTCGGCCTTGAGGGCCGCGTCCTTGCGGTCCGGCGCGCGGGCCACTGGCGGGGTGACTCCGCGAGGTTGCTTCTGTGACGCCGCCCGGCGGGAAAAGGTTCCCTCCAGGCGGAGGAATTTTCCCCCGGTTTGTCCCCTGCCGGGCATACACCCGCCTATCGGTGACAGCCGCGCGAGGTTACCGTCTCCAGGTCACGATTCAGTGCGGAGGTCCCCGCCGCCGCCCGCGCGCGACACCAGCAGCCTGCGCAGCGACGCCAGCCGGTCCGCACCCGCGTTGCCGTCGGCGACCACGGCGTCCAGGGCGCAATCCGGGTCCTCGGGCGGGCCGAGGTGGCCGCAGTTCGGCGGGCATTCCTCGGCGGCCTCGGCGAACTCCTCGAAGGCGTTGACGATGTCGTCCGCGGTCACGTGCGCGAGCCCGAACGAGCGGACGCCAGGGGTGTCGACCACCCAGCCCCCGTCCGCCAGCGGCAACGCGACCGCGGCCACCGAGGTGTGCCGCCCCTTGCCGACCGAGCTGACGTCGCCGGTCGCCAGTTCGGCGGCGGGCACGAGCCGGTTGACCAATGTCGACTTGCCGACTCCGGAGTGTCCGACGAGGGCGGTGATCCGGCCGCCGAGGCGTTCGCGCAGGCCCTCGGGCTCCTCGTCGTGCCGGCTGACGATGGCCGGGACGTCCAGGCCCGCGTAGCCGGCGAGCAGCGAATCCGGGCTGGCGAGGTCGGCTTTCGTCAGGCACAGCACGGGTTCCAGGCCGCCCGCGTAGCAGGCGACGAGGCAGCGGTCGATGAATCCGGGCCGGGGGAGGGGATCGGCCAGCGAGGTGACGATCAGCAGTTGCGCGGCGTTCGCGACGACCACGCGCTCGTACGGGTCGGTGTCGTCGGCGGTGCGGCGCAAGACGCTGGAGCGCTCGTCGACGCGGACGATCCGGGCGAGGGTGTCCGGCCGTCCGGAGACGTCGCCGACCAGCGCCACCGTGTCCCCGACGACCACCGAGACGCGGCCCATTTCGCGGGCTCGCATGGCCATCACGACGCGGTCCGGGTCGGCGTCGACCGCGCACGTCCAGCGGCCGCGGTCCTTGCCGATCACCATCGCGGTGACCGCGTCGGCGTGCTCGGGCCTGCGCTTGCTGCGTGGCCTGGTGCCCTTGCCGGGACGCACCCGCACGTCGGATTCGTCCAGCCGCCTCCAGTCGCCTCGCCCCAAGCCGCCCACGTCCTCCCGGTCGCCCCTTGCCTGGTCGAATGATCCCATGCCGGTCGCGCCGGGCCCGGTTTGCGTGCGACGATGGCGCTCGAGGCACCCCGAGGAGGTTGGCATGTGCGGCCGTTACGCCGCGACGAAAGACCCGGCGAAGCTGGTCGAGGAGTTCGCCGCGGTCGACCTGACCGAGGGCCGGGCGCGAGTGGACCACAACGTCGCGCCGACCAAGAACGTCGTGACCGTGGTGCAACGGCATCCCCGCGACGCCGACGGGCTCGTCCTGGAAGACGAACCGGCGGAGCGCTCGCTGCGGATCATGCGGTGGGGCCTGGTTCCGTTCTGGGCCAAGGATCCTTCGGCGGGTTCGCGGATGATCAACACCCGCGCGGAAACCGCGAAGGAAAAGCCCGCGTTCAAGCGCGCACTGGCGTCGCGGCGGTGCCTGGTTCCCGCCGACGGCTGGTTCGAGTGGCGGCGCACGGGCAAGGAGAAGGAGCCGTTCTACATGACGGATCCCTCCGGGAGTTCGCTCGCCTTCGGCGGAATCTGGGAAAGCTGGCGCCCCAAGGACGACAAGGACGCCGAGCCCCTGATCACCTTCTCGATCATCACGACGGACGCCGAGGGCCAGCTCACCGACGTGCATCACCGGATGCCGCTGATCGTGCCGCGCGAGCACTGGACGGGCTGGCTGGACCCGGACCGGTCCGAAGTGGACGAACTGATGGTGCCGACCTCGCCCGCGGTCGTGGAATCACTGGAACTGCGGCCGGTGTCGAGCCTGGTGAACAACGTCCGCAACAACGGCCCGGAACTGTTGCGGCGCACGGAAAACGAACAGCCCGTCGACTCGCTGTTCGACCTGTCATGACCACCCTCGAGATCGACACCGAACACGGACCCGCACGCGTCGAACTGCACTGCGCACCCGACGGCGACGCAGTCCTGCTCCTCGGCCACGGTGCCGGCGGCGGCATCGGCGCGAAGGACCTGGTGGCGGTGGCCCAGGCGGCCAAGGCGGCCGGGATGCATGTGGCGCTGGTGGAACAGCCTTACCGGGTGGCTGGCCGTCGGGCTCCCGCTCCGGCTAAGCAACTGGATACAGCTTGGCTGACCGTGGCGGACGAGGTTTCCGCCCGGTTCGATGATCTGCCGCTGGTGTTCGGCGGTCGTTCCTCCGGGGCGCGGGTAGCTTGCCGGACGGCTTCGGCCGGGCAGGCGGTCGCGGTGTTGTGCTTGGCTTTTCCGGAGCATCCGCCGGGGAAACCGGAGAAATCGCGACAGGCTGAGCTGGATGCGGTCGAGGTGCCCGCGCTGGTGATCCAGGGGGAGCGCGATCCGTTCGGGAGGCCTTCGGCCGCGCCGCATCATGAGATTGTGGTGGTGGCTGGGGACCATACGTTGGCGAGCGATCTGGACGCTGTGGCGCGGGCGGCGGCGGAGTGGTTGGGGCGGGTTGTTCGGCCGCATCTTTGATGGGGTTGGCTGTGGATAGTTCCAAGTGGTGTTCTTGCAGGTCAGTGCCTGCTTCATTGAGTTATCCACAGCTTGGCGAGCCTGTGGGCAACTGAGGGAGAACCCGGTTTTCAGTCGGGGGTGGCGGATAGACTGGGCAAGGGCAGCCCCCCAGTGGAGGGCGGGGGTGCGCCTGTCCGGTCGGGGCTTCGGGTCTTCGGCAAAGGCGGCTTTCCGGTGGGGTCTCGTGGGCGTGCGCGTTCGGCGGTGAGCAGCTGTTTCTTGCGTTGGCTGCGGCGAGCAACTGTTCGTGGGCACGGCCTGGTGGTTGACGACCACAGCCGCGACGTGGGGCAGGTGCGCATCCCCTCTCCCCGGTGAGCTTGCGTATCTGGTGCACTCCGCGGTGACGAGCGCCGGTTCCGTGCGTGCGGCGGCGATGTCGAGATGTTCAGCGGTGTGGATGCCAGATCGTCTTCCTGGTGGCGGTAAAACGAGCCCGGGCAAGGCCGAGCGGCGGCGCGAGGAGCATCGCCCGTGCCAGGGTGGATTTCAGACCCTGTCATGATTTCCGTGTAAGCCACGGATGGTTTCTTCTTTTATTCTAGTGGA